>JAUWVG010000050.1 GCA_030617525.1 Candidatus Aminicenantota bacterium
GGAAGTTTGAATTCAAAATGGACAAGGTCGACCTCAGTGGACTGACTAATCCTCAAGTAATAGTCAGAATCCAAAACTTCCCAATATTACTTTTTCGGGAAAATATCGATATGACCGTGAGTAAAGATAAATGGGAGTATAAGTAAGGGCACTAAGAACAAAATCTAAGATATAAATCTGACACCAGAGAAAAGGGGGCATCCTTTTAAGGGATGCCCCTCTATACTATTTCTTAATCTTTATAAAAGGAAATTTCACTCGTTTAGTATTTTGTTCAATTTTGGAATATTGATATCCTTGATCTCTGTGGCCCTCTCCAGCCATGGCGTTACTCTTTGTTTGTTGTCGTTGAACTGATCGATCTGAGTCTAGGTCGAACCTTATAAAATTTGCTTTCTTCAACGAATCTATTCATGGATTTGGCAGCGGACAACTTGACAACCGTACTATTATGGAATATATTCCTAAATAGTTTAACCATTATGGAGGAAACTCTTGAAATGAAGAGATTGAAGCGAATTCTAAATATGGACATTCCTCAGGGAACATCTGCATTTTTGTGGGGACCGAGAAAAATTGGAAAATCATCTTATCTCAAAGATGCTTTTCCAAACAGCTTTATGTATGATTTTCTAAAAACGGATCTGGCTCTGGAATTCACCAAGAGGCCTTCGTTATTGAGAGAGCAAATTCTAGCTAAGACTGAGGAAATTCTTATGCATCCAATCATTTTAGATGAAGTCCAAAAGGTTCCCCAAATATTGGATGAGGTGCACTGGCTGATCGAAAACAAAGGGCTGAGTTTTATCCTATGTGGATCCAGCGCAAGGAAACTGAAACGAGGCAAGGCGAACCTCCTGGGAGGCAGAGCATGGAGATATGAGATGTTCCCACTGGTAACAAGTGAGTTAGGGGATGTAGAGCTGCTGAGAGCTTTGAATCAGGGCATGATTCCTGACCATTATTTGCGGAATAACTATCAAAAATCACTGAGCGGCTATGTTCGTGATTACTTGAAGGAAGAAGTCTTCGATGAAGGTCTGACACGCAATATTCCGGCATTCGCAAGATTTTTTGATGCTGTTGGATATTCACATGGGGAATTAACGAATTTTTCGAATATCGCTCGGGACTGTGGTGTTGATGCCAAAACAGTTAAGGAATATTACCAAATACTTAACGATACATTGCTGGGCCGGATGGTAGAGCCTTTTAAAAAGAGGCAATCCCGCCAAATCATTACAAAAGCACCGAAATTCTATTTGTTTGATGTCGGCGTCGCTGGGAGTATAGTGAAGCGACATATATCAGAAGAAAGAGGTGAATTGTTCGGGAAGGCATTCGAGCATTTTATTTTTACAGAAATAGCAGCTCATTCTTCCTATAGTGAATTGGATTACAAAATAAATTTTTGGAGAACTAAATCAGGCCAGGAAGTTGATTTCATTCTAGGTGATGGAACGGTCGCAGTCGAAGTAAAAGGAACAAACAATGTCGAGAATAGGGAGATGCGGGCACTATCCGCATTTATAGATGAATATTCACCCCAGAAAGCTTTGATTGTTTGCAACGAAAAGGCGGAACGTGTACACGGACAAATAAAGATTCTTCCATGGCGTAATTTCCTTAAAGATCTTTGGGGGGGAAAGATTATCAATTAGGAAACAGAACCATAGGATAAGCATATTTATGACTTGATATTCTTCTAGAAAGGCTATATCAAAGTGGCAAAAGCCTTCAAAGGGAAAAAGCCCCATACCTCCTGCTCCTTAACAGCTAAAGGAAAGCAGGCGTTTTCAAAATACCTGGAGGCTATGGACGACCTTCTTCACTTTAAAAAGGAAAATAAAACCATTCCAAAATAATCTATTTTGTAAAAATATTCAGAATATTTTTTTCCTGCAGCATCTTGTTCAATGCCGGAAGGTCATCTTCAAGAAGTTTATCATACCGTCCTTTAGATTCAGCCAGTTGTTTCTTGAACTCTTCGTGAACGGCCAGCTGCTGAGTGGTTGGGGGGAAATCAGATCTTCCTATACTGGAAGCCAGGCTTCCCAGCCTGACATAGAATTTATCCGGCCAGCGGAGGCTGTCACCCGAGCCTGTTACGCCCGTGGAGAAAAAAAACTCCTCGACATCCAAGAATTTTTTATCTAATTCCTCACAGGCTTTGGTAATAGATTCTGCATCTTTGTGTTCTGTTAAAAGCTCTTTAAGGTTTTGAAGCTGTTTTCTAACGATCTCCGCCTGGTTTATTATATCAGCAACCGTCTCAATATTATCCCGGATCTCCAGAAGCACATTTTGCTGCGCTTGAATATCTTCTTCAGTTCCAGCCGAATGAGGATCCTTTATAATCGTGAGTTTTTGCGTAAATTCTTTTTTCCCTACCAATAACTTCACTGTGTAAATCCCAGGAGGCGCCAGTAGGCTCATCCGTCCTCCTCTGGACAAGGAACGATATCCTTTTGATCCTATGGGAACATGGTCATGTCCGGTAGGGCTGGTCCTCAGCTTGACTTCTTTTGTCCTGTCAGTCTTTAGATCCCATATGATCCGGTTAATTCCCTTCTCCTTGGAAATCTTTACAGGGCTTGAGCCACCTCTTCTACCGGACTGAGCTGGCGGATCATTTTTTTCCGGTTTTAATGTCCTAACAACTTTCCCTTCGTTATCCAGAATCGCAACCTTAATTTCCTCTTTAGAGGCTTCCTTCAGGTAATAATTGATGGAAGCGCCAAAAGGTGGATTTTTCCCGGCAGTTGGATCGTTTGAAACACCTCTCGGCCCTACAACTCCCCTATAACGATAGGCTGGTCTTGGAGGGAATAAATAGGCATCGGAATTGAGCACGTCTTTATCTAACTGCTGAAGAGGCGTGATATCATCCATAATCCAAAATCCGCGGCCGTAGGTTGAAACCACAAGGTCAATAAAGTGTTCCTGCACCACCAACCAGTGAACCGGCGCATGGGGAAGATTGGACTGCAAGGGAATCCAGTTTTTCCCATCATTATAAGACATGTATAAGGCATTCTCCGTCCCCAGATACAGCAGGCCCTGCCGTTTTGGATCTTCTCTGACACAGTGGGCATAAGAAAAGACACTTTTGGGGATATCACCGCTGATGGATTTCCAGCTTTTCCCATAATTGGTTGTCTTAAATATATAAGGATCACGGTCATTGACCTGGTGAAGATCAAATGTCACATAACAGGAGCCGGCATCAAAGCGGGACGGTTCAATATTGCTGACTGTCCCCCATTGAGGAAGCTTGGGAATATTTTTTGTAACATTTGTCCAATTTGCACCGCCGTCTCTGGAAACTTGAAGCAATCCATCATTGGTTCCGGCCCAGAGAAGACCTGCCTCCAAGGGAGATTCTGCAATAGCAAAAACAACACACGTGTAAGACGGGCTGATATCGTCTGGAGTGATCCCACCGGTTCTCTGCTGCTTGGTTTTATCGTTGGTGGAAAGGTCGGGGCTGATCACCGTCCAACTGTGTCCACCGTCTGTTGTCTGGTGGATATACTGGCTTCCCACATAGACCTTATTGTGATCATGCGGGGAAATGCAAATTGGGAAAGTCCATTGGAAACGGTATTTTACATCGGCCGGCGCCCATCCCTGAATGCCTTCAGGCCAGACAGAAACAGCACGGCTCTGACCGGTTCTAAAGTCAAATCGGTCCAGCATCCCATCATAGTTTCCTGACCATACAATGTTATTATCCACGGGATCGGGAACGGCAAATCCGCTCTCAAATCCTCCGCAGGGCTGCCACAGCGCTCTGGGGATAGTGCCTCCTGACATGGTATTGCTGGGTCCCATGTAGGATGATCCGTCCTGCCGATTCCCGTAGACATAATAGGGATTCCTGTTATCCACGTACACATGGTACATCTGGGCAATAGGGAGCTGAATCCCATGCCAGGATTTTCCTCTATTGGTAGAAATACTGACTCCCTGATCATTCCCCACGATCATCCGGCTGGGGATCAAAGGATCGATCCATATATCATGGTGGTCACCGCCTGACGGATTGAACCGCTGTATGGTTTGTCCTCCGTCCAAAGTCATGGAAAACCGGGTGGCGGGGAAATACACTTCATCCTGATCATCAGGTGCCACCACACATCGTGTGTAATAGAGAGGCCGGTTAAGAAGCACATGGTCTTGACTGACATGTGTCCAACTCTCGCCTCCATTATCCGACCGCCAGAGACCTTCATCCTTGGTCTCTATCATTGCATAGACACGCTGGGAATTACTGGGAGCTATGGCTAGGGCCACTTTCCCAATTTCCGTGACGGGAAGCCCGCTCCCTTCTAGATGTTTCCAGGTAATCCCTCCATCCCTTGACATATATAGGCCGCCGCCAGGGCCGCCGCTCCATCTTCCCCATGTCCTCAGCAAAAAAGGCCACATTCCGGCAAAAAGTATTCGTGGATTGTTAGGGTCCATGGCAATATCAGAACAGCCTGTGTTTTCATCCACAAACAGCACTTTTTCCCATGTGTTTCCCCCATCTATCGTACGGAAGACACCACGGTCCTGCTGAGGACCATAACAGTGCCCCATGGCTGCTGCCAGAACTATGTCAGGATTTTTTGGATGGATCACTACTCGGCCGATGCGCCCGGTGTTTTCCAGGCCCATATTCTTCCAGGTCTTTCCGGCATCCATGGATTTATAGATCCCATTTCCCTGGGAAACATTGCTGCGGATAAATGCTTCTCCTGTCCCTGCCCAAACGACATTACGATCAGATGAAGCGATGGCCAACGAACCGATAGAAGCCACATCCTGTTTATCAAATATGGGCCTCCAGTTGATCCCGCCATCCATAGACTTAAAAATTCCTCCGGATGCAGCACCGACATAAATTATATTGGGATCACCGGGAACACCCACCACAGCACTGATCCTATTTCCTATAGGACCAATGTGGCGGTATTTGATCTGTTTAAACAAATCAGATTTTATCTCTTGTGAAAAACCGAATCCCGAAAAACCCAAGAAAGAAACAGCCATAACCATCAAAAAAGAAATCCTATGCTTAAGCCTTTTTTTTATAATTTTATCCCTCCTAAATCTTTTTTAGAACTACGATACTGCCGATCTTTTTCTCTTTCAGAAGATCATTAAATTCCTTAAGATCTTTGGCCAAAATCTCATCCAATTTTGTCCTAATGTCTTCAATTTGGTTTTGGAACATTTCATGAACAGCTATTTGTTGCGTGGTTGGCGGAAAATCTGCCGTTCCAACACCACCGGCAAGAGTACTGAGTTTAGAATAAATTTTCATGGGCCATCGAATCATGTCCTGGCTGCTGCCGGAAAGTTTTAACTGGACAAGATGGCCTTCCAATTCCATGAATTTCTTATTCAATTCTTCGGCGGTGGTCAATAGATCCTTAGCTTCTTTTTCTTCTTTAAATAGAGCTTTCAGGTCTAAAAGTTGTTTTCGGACATCTTCGATCTGATTGACTATTTCCGCAGTTTTTGTACTGCTTTCTCGAATTCCTAGAAGCAATTTTACCTGCGCCTTAATATCCTCTACCGTCCCTTCTGAATTAGGATCTTTTTTGACTTCAAGTTTTTGAGTCCATTCCCGGTCTCCAACCGAAAGTTTAATCGTATATACTCCTGGAGCTGCCATAAGGCTGACAGGCCCACCCCAACCTCGAAAAGAACGCCATCCACTTTTTCCAATCTCCACATGTGGCGCATACAGGGGAGGAGTTTTTAATTTTACTCCCTTGGACTGGGCATAGCGCAAATTCCAGATTGACCTGTTGATCCCGACGCTTTTCATCCCTTTCATGGAAGTGACCAACTGATCCTGGGCATCATAGATCTTGATATCTACATCCCCTTCTGGTTTTGATTTAAAATAGTAATTAAAATAGGCGCCATACTGAGGATTTTGTCCTGCTGTTGGATCATTTGATACACTCATGGAAGAACTCTTGTAGATGAAGCGATAGGCCGGACGCGGCGTGAAAAAAAACACGTCTGAATCCAGGACTTCCTGATCTATCTGCTGAAGGGGGGTAATATCATCCATGATCCAGAAACCCCTGCCATATGTTCCAACCACCAAGTCATTAAAATGTTCTTGCACAACCAGCCAGTGAACCGGTGCATGAGGAAGATTGGTTTGAAGAGGGATCCAATTTTCCCCATCATTAAAAGAAATGTACAACGCATTTTCCGTTCCCACATAAAGAAGACCCTCTCGAACCGGATCCTCCCTCACACAGTGGACATAACTGAGCACACTTTCCGGAATATCAGAACTTATGGATTTCCAGCTTTTTCCATAATCAGAAGTCTTATAAATGAAAGGATCTCTATTGTTGACCTGGTGAAAATCCACAGTAAGATAACAGGTGCCTGCATCATAACGGGAAGGTTCAATATTACTGACTGTCCCCCAAGGAGGCAAATTCGGCATGTTTTTTGTAACATTGGTCCAGTTTTCTCCACCGTCCCTGGTCACATGAACAAGGCCGTCATTGGTCCCTGCCCACAGCAGGCCTTCCTCTAAAAGTGATTCAGCAAGAGCAAAAATAACACAGCAGTATTCTGGAGAAGAATTATCCGGAGTTAGGCCGCCGGACACTCCCTGTTTACTTAAATCATTGGTACTTAAATCAGGGCTTATAATTGTCCAACTGTGTCCGCCGTTTGTTGTCCGGTGGACATATTGGCTGGCCACATACACTCTGTTATGGTCATGGGGTGAAATGACAATGGGAAATGTCCACTGAAAGCGGTATTTTAATTCAGAGGCAGGGGAGCCTACGGAATAATCCGGCCAGACAGAAGTTTTTCTGGAATGTCTTGTACGTTCGTTATATCGGTCAAGATCACCTTCATAACCGCCGGACCAGACAATATCATTATCCACCGGATCAGGAATTGCAAAACCGCTTTCAAATCCTCCTACAGAATGCCACATTCCTCTTGGGATCCCTCTGCCGGATAAACTATTGCTGGGGCCCATTGAAGAAGGTCCGTCCTGACGGTTTCCATAAACATTATAGGGGACCTTATTGTCTACATGGACATGATACATTTGGGCGATAGGCAGCTGCACCCGGTTCCATGATTTTCCTTTGTTCATGGAAATACTGACGCCCTGGTCATTACCCACCAAAATCCTGTTTCCATTGGTGGGATCCACCCAAATATCATGGTTATCTCCGCCGGCAGATCCGATCCGGCTGGTTTTCCCCCCATCTAAAGATATGCTGTATCTGACAGCACAGAAATAGATCTCATTTTCATCAGTGGGAGATACGGCACACCTGGAATAATAGTGAGGCCGCTGGGTCAATTCATGATCAGAATTAACCAGGGTCCAGCTTCCACCACCATCATCAGACCTCCACAGCACTCCATTGCTGGTTTTCTGATCCTTCCAGGGAACACTATCTCCCGTTTCTATCAGAGCATATACCCTTTCAGAGTTACTGGGGGCAATGGCCACAGCAATTTTTCCTAAAGGCGATTTAGGCAGTCCGCTGTCTGTCAGATGTTTCCAGGTGGTTCCTCCGTCTTTAGACATGTAAAGCCCGCTTCCCGGCCCACCGCTTTCTCTTCCCCATGTCCATATCTCTAATTGCCACATTCCGGCAAAAAGGATCCGGGGATTATTGGGATCCATCGCTATATCCGAACATCCGGTATTTTCATCAACAAATAGTACTTTCTCCCAGTTGTTCCCTCCATCAGTAGTCCGGAAAATCCCCCGTTCCTGTTGTGGACCGTAGCAATGTCCCATCGCCGCGGCAAAAACAACATCAGGATTATTGGGATCGATGACTATACGGGCAATACGTCCGGTCTTTTCCAGTCCCATCAATTTCCAATTCTTTCCGGCATCTGTAGACTTGAAGATCCCTTTTCCCAGAGAAATGTTGCTGCGAATAAAAGGTTCACCGGTCCCGGCCCAGACAACATTACTGTCTGAAGGAGCAATGGCCAAAGCTCCTATTGAAGAAACATCCTGTTTGTCGAAAATGGGCTTCCATAAAATCCCTCCATCAGAGGTCTTAAAAATCCCTCCGGAAGCAGCTCCAACATAACAAGTAAGAGGATCACCATTAACTCCCGCTACCGCGCTGACCCTGTTGCCAACAGGCCCGATGTAACGATATTTCAAACGGCTGTAGATCTGGGGATCCACCTTTTGAGCATAGCTGAAAAATACTGTTCCTCCCAAAAAAAAGCCTACTATTAAACATACAAAAAAGAATTGAAATACAGACTTATGTTTAGCCTTAGACATAAAAGTCCTCCTTTTGTAATAAATGGTTTTTCATATTTATCACCCCATAAAAGCAAAGTCAAACTCTATTAACCTGGATAATTCACGAATCAAGTTTGCCGTAGATGGCAGGCGCAGCCTTCCCCCAATCATTGTTTCACCCTCAGAATTAGAATCTTAGCCTATTTGATTTAATAAGAGAATGAAAGGCTGATAATTATATAGGCATGATAATTCTTTTGTGTTTCAAATTGCCTTGACCACTTGGCATAGGCCACACTCAGGTCCAAATAATGAATTTTTATCCCGCATCCTATCTGGTAATTGCCGGTCCATAAATCCTTTTTTACGCGGTGGCTGTCAGTAAAAGTGTTCCCATCCAGGAAAATATTGCGCAGGACAAACTGTCCATCAAAAGCCGCAAAAAGATAGAGTCCGTCAAGGTCCAGATCTCCCCGTTCAGAACCGCGGTCAAACACCGCCACACCGCTCGAACCACCCGGCCTGAGGAGGGGCATTCCAAAATCATCGGGAAGATTCCATCCTAAACGCACCTGGAAACCGGCATTGGCATAGGTGTAGACATTTCCCAATCCCCCTCCCGCATGGGTAATGAGATCAAAGCCCAGCCCTTTTTTCCTCCCGAAAAAAGAAAGTTTTTTCCTTCACTCATACATAACCTGAACAGCCGGTTCATTCTTCAATTGATTCGCCCAACCTTGAGGATCGGGTGCTTTGGGGGCTTTGTCATGAACGAATTTTTGTGTCTGCTCAGCAAGAGACAAAGGTCCCACCACTCCCATGCTGAGACTGAAAGATGTCATCCGTTTATCATTAAGGCTGTGAATTCCCACTTCAAAATTCAGATAGCCTGCATAGGGACGATCATTTTCATCCAGATCCACCCGCTTCAAATCGTCCGGAGTAAAAATATCCTGTCTTAAAGAATAGGAGAACACGTGTTTGAAGTCAGGTTTACGAACAAAGGGCATCCATCCGAATAAAACGTTATCCCGGGGATTTTCAAAATTCTGTGAGATCCAAGTCAATTTGAGCCCATTGGTAAAATCACGGTCGGTATGGAGCAAAGTGTCATTTCCCCAGCAGATCCAGAAGGTTCTCAACCCCCTTTCCTTGGATTGTGCGCCCACAATCGCGCAAAGTAATCCAAAAAGGACAACAAAGAATGATACTTTTTTTCTCATGATGCAGATTTAGAAACTTACAACAAAGAGAAAAAAAATTCCACCTACAATTCGAATATCCGGGAAGGTTATATTATTTGAGTTTGTTGTAGAGAGTTGTCAGAGAAATTTTCAGCATCCTCGCTGTTTTACTCTTGTTGTTTTTATTGATTTTTAAAAGGTGGGAAATGTAAGCTCTTTTCATATCTTCGAGAGGAACAAAACCAGAAAGGGAAAAGAAGAACGGCTGATTTTCTTTTCCCTTTATCATTAATTCAGTAACCCATGCAGGTGCGAATCTTTTTAATTTTGCTGAAGTTGTTGGCAACAACGGCGGAGAGGGCTACGTTCATGACCGTACCGACAACCCAGGCAAGGACTTTGTTCTTCTTGAAGAGGCCCTTAAGGAGGATGCTTTGAAGTCCGGCCACTCCAAGTTTAACGCCG
>JAUWVG010000456.1 GCA_030617525.1 Candidatus Aminicenantota bacterium
GCTCCACGTTAAAAAGGATAGATATGAGGTTCAGATGCTCATGGGAGTCCCGAAACAGGCATTCCAGGATCAACTCCTCAAAGACGGCATTCCTGTACGGCTCTATGTCCCATTTGCCGAGAAATGGAATTATGCCACGGCCTACGCCAAGAGGAGACTTTGTGCCAACCCGGCCATGGCAGCTTATATCCTTAAGAACATGATCTACAAAGCATCAGGCAAACACTGATTTTAGGCCGGATGTTCCGATGCTTTTTTATCTCTGAGTGTGATCTGAGCGGCTGCAAGACGGGCAATGGGAACTTGGTAAGCAGAACAGCTGACGTAATCCAATCCGATTTCATGGCAGAAATAGATGGAACGGGGATCTCCTCCGTGCACACCACAGATGCCCACTTTTAAGTGAGGTCTGGTGCTGCGGCCTTTTTCCACCGCCATTTTCATAAGTTCGCCAACACCCTTAATATCCACTGTCTCAAAGGGATTGTTTTTCCAGATGCCGTGGGCAAGATAATACGCGAGAAATCCGGCCCCATCATCTCGGGACAATCCATAGACAGTCTGGGTCAAATCGTTGGTCCCAAAAGAGAAAAACTCTGCTTCCTCGGCAATTTCATCGGCTGTGATAGCCGCTCTGGGTATTTCAATCATGGTCCCTATCATATAGTCAATCTTGACTTCATGTTTATTCATGACTTCTTCGGCAACACGCTGGATAATCTTTTTCTGGTTGGAAAGCTCCTGCTTGGTCCCCACTAGAGGAATCATGATTTCCGGATAAACTTTTTCCCTTTCCTTGGTCAGCTCACAAACGGCCTCAAATATGGCTGCAGCCTGCATCTCTATGATCTCAGGATAGGATACGCCCAACCGGCAGCCTCGATGTCCTAGCATGGGGTTAAATTCGGAAAGAGCTTTGACTCGTTCGAGAAGTTTCTCCAATTCCTGAATTTTTTCCTTCTGATCGCTTTGAGAAGATTTGAGTACGGCCATTTCAACCATCAAGTCTTCCTTTCGGGGCAGGAATTCATGGAGGGGAGGATCAAGAGTTCGGATAGTTACAGGATGGCCCTTCATGGCTTTGAAAAGCCCATAAAAATCTTCTTTTTGAAACGGGAGCAAATGGCTCAATGCCAAACGTCTTTCCTCCTCAGTTTCGGAAAGGATCATCTCCTTGATAAAGGGCAATCGTTCCCGTTCAAAAAACATATGTTCAGTCCGGGCAAGGCCCACACCTTCTGCACCAAAAGCCAGAGCCATATTCGCATCCTCGGGAGTATCGGTATTGGCACGCACCTTCAACCGCTTTATCTGGTCGGCCCAAAAAAGCAGCTTGGTGAAATCCTGATAGATAATGCTCTCTTGAGGTTTAATTTTTCCCTCGATTACCTGGATAATTTCTGACGGTTGCGTCGCAATTTGTCCCCCGAGAACCTCGCCTGTGGTTCCATCTATGGACATCCACTCTCCTTCTTTGATCTCCACATTCCCGGCTGTAACCGTCTTTTTGTCTTCATTCAAACGGATTTCACTGCACCCGACAACACAGGGTGTTCCCATCTGCCGTCCAACCACGGCCGCATGGGACGTCATCCCGCCGGTGGCTGTCAGAATCCCCTGTGATGCGCTCATCCCATGAATATCGTCAGGAGAAGTCTCCTCCCGCACAAGGATGACTTTTTTTCCTTCCTTGTTCCAAGCCTCGGCCTCATCGGCGGTAAAAACAACCTGACCCGCAGCCGCTCCAGGTGAAGCGGCCAGCCCTCTCACAAGAACATCCTGTTTGGCTTTTTCTTTCACATCAAAGACAGGATGAAGAAGTTGGTTGAGGGACTCGGGTTCGACCAGCATCAGGGCTTCTTCTTTCGAAGTCAACCCCTCTTCGACCAAGTCAACGGCAATTTTAACCGCAGCCTGTCCAGTCCTCTTTCCGCTGCGCGTCTGGAGCATAAAGAGAACGTCCTCTTGAATTGTGAATTCAAAATCCTGGATATCCCTGTAATGTTTTTCCAATTCAGTCGTGATTTCCGCCAGCTCCTTGTAGGCCTCAGGCATTTTCTCCTCCAGAATTTTAAGAGGGAGAGGAGTTCTCACTCCGGCAACAACGTCTTCACCTTGGGCATTGATTAAAAATTCACCATACAGCTCCTTTATTCCAGAAGCAGGATTTCGTGTGAAGCCAACACCAGTGGCTGACCTCTCACCAAAATTGCCAAATACCATCTGCTGGACATTCACAGCTGTGCCTAGATCATCGGGGATAAGATTGAGACGTCGGTATGTTTTTGCCCGCGGATTATTCCAGGACTTGAATACTGCCGAGATCGCCATGAGCAGCTGCTCTTGGACATCCTGGGGAAAGTCGTGTCCTGACTCTGATTTCACCAGGTCTTTGTATTCCAAGATAAGCTCTTCCAGATATTTTTCGGTCAGATCGAAATCATGAACAATATTGTTCTCCGCTTTTTTTGTCTTCAGGATATCTTCAAATTTCTTCTTTGAGATGTCCATGACAACATCGCCAAACATATGGATCAGTCGGCGGTAGCAGTCCAAGGCAAATCGTTTATCACTGCCCTTCTCCACAAGTCCCTTTATCGTGTTGTCATTAAGACCAAGATTTAATACCGTATCCATCATACCCGGCATGGAAAATTTAGCTCCAGAGCGCACAGACACGAGGAGAGGATTCTCTTCATTTCCGAAATCTTGCCCCGTCATATTTTCCAGTTTATCCATGTTGAGATTGATTTCTTTCTCAACAATGGACGGAATTTTGTCGCCCGCTTCCGCAAAAAGATTGCAGACATCCGTGGATACCGTAAAACCAGGTGGGACAGGAAGTCCAATACCTGACATTTCTGCAAGGTTTGCTCCCTTCCCTCCGAGGATGTCTTTCATATCTTTGTTCCCTTCCGTAATGTCCTTTCC
>JAUWVG010000180.1 GCA_030617525.1 Candidatus Aminicenantota bacterium
GGGATTTTTTCTCGATCTATCTTGTTGAACCTGGCGATCTCCCGTTCTTGTTTCTTTATGTAGCCTTCATATTTGATTTCTGATTCGATATTACGGACTTCTTCTTGAGTTGGAACGAAGTCCAAGTCAATCAATTTTGCCATTTCTTGAAATGAAACATGAGGTTTTTTTAACTCATCTTTCAGAGATATGGTTTTTTTGTTTTTATCCTGGATCTTTTTTTTCTCGAGGAAAGTTATAGTTCTGGCGATTCGCTCCTGTTTTTTTTTGTATTCCGAAAATGTCTCTACATCTATCAAACCAAGATTGTATCCGTAGGACATCAGTCATTTGTCGGCATTGTCGATCCTGAGGTGAAGCCTGTGTTCGGCTCTAGATGTAAAAAGCCGATAGGGTTCTTCCACTCCTTGGGATATCAGGTCATCAAGCAGGACGCCGATATAGGCTTCGCTCCTGCCGAGAATAAGGGATTTTTTCCTTTGAATCTTTAATACGGCATTGATTCCAGCCATCAGTCCTTGAGCGGCAGCCTCTTCATACCCGGATGTCCCGTTTATTTGACCGGCAAGATAGAGATTTGCGATAGGATAGGTTTCTAGTGTCTCTGAAAGTAGTGTGGAATCGACAGCATCGTATTCAATTCCGTAGGCCGGCCGGAGAATCTTGGCCAATTCGAGACCTGGGATACTTTTGAGGATCAAATTTTGTGTTTCCAAGGGTAGGCTGGAGGAAAGCCCGTTGACATAGACTTCTGGCGTGTTCAGTCCTTCAGGTTCGAGAAAAAACTGGTGGCGGCTGTGATGGGGAAACTTGACGACTTTATCTTCTATAGAGGGGCAGTACCGGGGCCCAATCCCAGTGATAATGCCGCTAAAGAGAGGTGATTTGTCTAGGCTGTTGTGGATCACTTCGTGTGTTTTGGCGTTGGTGTATCCGATAAAACAAAGAATTTTGTTTTCTAGCCGGGTTTTTGTCCGAAAAGAAAAGGGGACCGGATTTTGGTCTCCAGATTGAGGTTTAAGGAGGCTCCAATCGATAGCGTCCCTGTGGAGCCGCATAGGAGTGCCTGTTTTAAGCCGGAATAAGCGAAGCCCCATCTTGTCCAGGTTCTCGCTCAGTTCCAGAGAAGCCGGTTCCCCGTCTCTTCCAGCCGAGTGATGCTCAAGGCCGATATGAATAAGGCCGTTGAGGAATGTGCCTGGCGTAAGAATGACGGCTTTCCCAAACAGTTTTTCTCCCGTGTGGATTTTAACACCACACGCCAAGTTTCCGTTTTTGAGAATCTGCGTCACCATCCCTTGGACAAGGTGAAGATTAGGTAAGGACCTGAGGAATTTTGTCATATCTTTTCTGTAGAGGGCCTTGTCGGATTGGGCCCGGGGAGCCTGAACTGCACCGCCACGACTTCTATTAAGAAGCTGAAACTGAATTCCCGTTTTATCGGCCTGGAATCCCATTATTCCACCGAGAGCGTCGATTTCTCTTACAAGATGTCCTTTTGCCAAGCCTCCGATCGCCGGATTGCAGGGCATTTGCGCAATCTTGTTGAGATCTGCAGTGATCAGACAGGTTTCCAGGCCCAGTTTGCTGGCGGCATGAGCCGCCTCACAGCCGGCATGTCCGGCTCCTATGACGAGGACATCACAGTCTATCATTTTCCCACGCAAAAGCTTTTGAAGATTTCTTTTAAAATATCGTCATTTAGGATTTCTCCGGTCAGTTCTCCAATAAGAGGCACGGCCTTCCGAATCTCTTCGACGTAGATCTCTTCAGAGTATCCATCCATCAAGAGGTTTCTCCCTAATTTTAGTGCAGAATAAATGCTTTCCAGCAACAGCTTCTGTCGGAGATGGAGGATAATCTCTTCGGATTTTCCGGTGGAGGGAACAAATTTTTCTCTCATGAGGTCTTTGAGCAGGGAGATGTTTTTTCCTGTTAGTGCTGAAATTTCTAGCGAGGCAAGGTCCGGATGGCCTTTTTTGAAAAGCTCGACATTCATTTTTTTGTGGAGATCGGATTTATTAAACAGGAGGATGATCTTTTTTCCCTCGAATTTATTAATCAGCAGGATGTCTTCGTTTGTTTGCGTTTTTGATGCATCCAGGACAAGCAGGATGCCATCGGCCTCGAGGGCTAATTTTTTTCCTTTTTTGATCCCTTCCTGCTCAGCCGGTTGGGTGGTTTTGTCGAGACCGGCCATATCTGTGAGAGTGAAGACAGAATCTTTAATGTGGATTTTTTCCTGGAGATAATCCCTGGTTGTGCCGGGAAAGGGGGTCACTATCGATCGCTCTCTTTCCAGCAAGGCGTTGAAGAGAGTAGATTTTCCCACGTTTGGCCGACCGGCCAGGACCAAAGTTAATCCTTCAGCCAGGGTTTTTCCTAGATTGTAGCTTTCGACAAGGTTGAGGACTGTCTGAACGGCCCTGTCCAAAGATTTTGTGATAGATTTTGGAGAGATCTTGAGTTTTTCCCTTGGGAACTCCAGGCTGGCTTCAATTTGAGAGAGCATATCAATAATCTGTTCCCTCAAGGATAACAGTTTCTTTGAAAGTCCCCCTTCGAGTTGATGGAAAGAGATTTTTGCCTGTTTTATAGAAGAAGCATGGATAATATCATGGATGGCTTCTGCCTGAAGAACATCGATCCTGCCGTTTAAATAGGCGCGGAGAGTGAATTCTCCCGGTTCAGAATGTCTGGCTCCGGCCTTGATTCCAAGGCGAACGACCTCTTCCAAAACCACAGGGCTTCCATGGCAGCTGATTTCAATCACATCTTCCCGGGTGTATGTCCGTGGGGCCGGGAAAAAAATCAAAAAGGCTTCCTCGAATATTTCATTTTTGCTGAAATCATAGATATTGCCCAGAAGTGCACGTCGTGGGGGAAACGTTTGTTTTTTTCTCTTTGGCCGAAAGATCTGCTGCGCAATGCTTAATGCATCCGTCCCGCTCAATCTGACGACTCCCAATCCCCCATAGCCTAGAGGAGTGGAAATGGCTATGATCGTATCTTCCTGCATGTCTGCTATTTTAAAGTGAAGGGGGCTCACAGTAAAGAGTGAATAATCCAGGTTTAAGCAATTGAGGGAAAGATAAAGAGAAGGTCTCTTACTTTTTATCTTCCTGGGTGGCAAGGATGGTCATTTTTTTCAAAAAGCCCTCTCCAATGCTTTCACTTGTGATTCCTGAAATCTGATTGGCTTCGATGTGGATGATGCGCCGTTCATAGGGATTCATGAAGTCGAGAGTCTCTGGCCTGCCGGATTCTTGTACACGGCGAGCGGCAGTCTGGGCCTGCTCTCTCAAGGCCTGCTCCTTCTTCTTTCTGTAGAAATCACAGTCCGTTTGCACTTTTTCAGCTGAGATTTTGTTCAAGATGTGTTGGAGAGCCAGGAGGAGGGCTCCATCTTTGCGAAGAAGAAGAGACTTATCAGGGCCCTCAAATATGATATAGATCAGTCCATTTCTATTCTGTGAGTGATAACGGATATCAATGGGGAATTTTTTGAGAAGGTCATCGAGAAACTTGAGAACCGGGACCTTATCAGAGGTCGTTTTTTCCCAAGTGCGGATGACAATTTCCTTGGTCTTGGTTCCAAAAAGCTTTGTTTTCTCTGTCACAATCTCATAAGTGAATTTGGACCGCTGGAGCTTGAGGGTATGTTCGGCAAGACTGATGGCGTCTTCCAGGTTTCTTCCCTTAAATTCTTGTTGTTGATCTTTATTTTTTTCGTTTTCCATGAGTTATGCTCTTTTTATTTTTTTGGATTCGATTCATGATGTACTGCTGACCGATTTGGAGGACATTGTTGGTCAGCCAGTAGAGGACAAGACCACTCGAGAAATTCATAAAGAAAATAGTCATGACGACAGGCATAATGAGCATCATCTTCTGCTGTGAGGGGTCTGCAGACGTGGGCGTCATTTTTTGGCTCAGATACTGGGTTATTCCCATCAGTATCGGTGTGACATAGTAGGGATCCTTGATTGAAAGGTCAGTGATCCAGAGGAGGAAGGGGGCGTGGCGGAATTCGATGGAGGCCATCAACAGCCTGAAGAAACCCCAGAAAATGGGCATTTGAATGAGCATAGGGAGACACCCGCCGGCAGGATTGACTTTGTGCTCCTTGTAGATCTTCATGGTCTCTTCATTCATCTTCCGGCGCTGGTCCGTGTCCTGTTTTGCCTTTTTGTATTTGGCTTTGATCGCTTTGATTTTGGGCTGAAGTTCCTGCATCTTAGACATGGATTGCATGCTTTTGTATGTGAGCGGGAAAAAGATAATTTTCACAAAGAAGGTAATAATGATAATGCTCAGACCCCAATTTGGGATTGCTTTATATACAGCCTGAATGGCGCGGAAGAGAATTTCGGAGATCATCCCAAACAGTCCAAAGCGGAGAACTTCTTTGGCGTCTCCCCCCAGCGCGGCCAGGCGACTGAATTCTTTAGGGCCGATATACGCTTTCTGCGGATGATTTACAGAGAGGAAGAAAAAAGGCACGGCCTCAACTTCTTCCTTTATTAAGGAGGCACTTGAGTTCTGTGGAGAGGTGAAAAACATGGCGGTAAAGTACTGATCGACGTAGGCCGCCCAGCTGACAAAGTTAAAGTTGCTGGTCTCAGGATTGTATTTCCTCTCGTCCAAATGAGTGAACCGGCCGGCAGACGAGAGAGCAATGCCGCCTGTGGTGCCGAACCTGTTTTTCTGAGATGCAAGAGTGGGATTCCCAAGCCCGGGGCCCCAAATAAGCCGGGGATCGATTTTCATGCCGTTATTCCAGGCATTGATCTGCATGTCGAAGAGGTAGGTCCCATCGGTGAACGTAAAAAGTTTTTCAACCTTGGTCCCGTCTTCCTGAGAATATTCAAAACGAATCTCTCCACTTTGTCCATCGTGCAGTCGAAGTTCTGAATTTGAGGCGGAAAAAAGAGCATTGTTGACAAGAATATCAAAGTCCGGGTCATCGGTACTTAAGATGAATGGGAACCGATCAATTGCGGCTGAGCGACCGGAGATCAACTCTAGCGGTTCCCCTTCTTCATCTAGGTGTTCTTTTAATCTCCAGCTTTTAAGAACGGCTCCCTTGTTGCTCCATACCGCTTTAAAAAGGGACGTCTCAATAACAATCTGCTGTTCCCTGGTCTCGGCCGTGGCATCGAAATCCACCTGTTCTGGTACAGGAGTCTCTTTAGGGGATGGTTTTTGTTCCGGAAGGATTCTTTGTGCGGGCTGCTGAACCTGCTCCGGTAAATTTTCCAGAGCCTGTTCAGGTGGTGGGGTTTTCTTGACAAAGACTGCCTGCCAGACAAAAAGCACAACAAAAGACAGGACGATAGCCAGTAATAATTTTTTTTCCATGTGTTATCCTTTAGGGAACTGGGTCGACTCCACCGGCATGGAAGGGGTGGCATTTGAGGAGTCTTTTAGTTCCGAGTAAAATTCCTTTGAAGAGACCGTGCTTTTGGATGGCTTCATGAGTGTATTCTGAACAGGTGGGATAGAAACGGCAGTTTCTGCCCAACAATGGGGAAATCAGAATCTTGTATCCTTTGATAAGGGCCAGTGCGATCTTTTTCATGAAATCACGTAATGGGAAGGAATGTTAATGCCTTGATGAACTCCTTCTGTACTTCACTCCAGGATGTGTTTCCGATACGTCTGTCTGTGATGATCACCAAGTCATACGATCCCTGGAGCAAGCTTTTATTCGTTCTGAATAAGGCTCTAAACCTTCTTTTTATCCTGTTCCGGACCACAGCATTGCCAACTTTTTTGCTTGCGACAACTGCCATCCTGGAATAATTCAAATTATTGGAAAGATAGA
>JAUWVG010000430.1 GCA_030617525.1 Candidatus Aminicenantota bacterium
GTCTCAAAAAGTTCTGTGACAAAACCGTGAAATCCAAAAGATCCGTCATCTGTAGAGCAGAAAACAGGGATTTCGTTCTCAAGGAACTTGTCTTTTAGGGGAAGGTCGGACTGGGTTTTTCCCCCATAAAACACAACAACATTGGCTCCATGCCGGCGGAGTTCCTGGGCTAGAAAATAGAGCGGAGCGATCCCTCTCCCGCCACCAATCAATGCCACCTTTTTGTTTTTGAGATCTCCTTCAAGAGAGAAACCCTGTCCGAAAGGACCGAGGATATCGAGAGAATCTGCAACTGCTTTTTGACTCAGAAGGGTTGTGCCTAAACCGGATACCTGAAAAAAGATATCAATTGTGTTCTGTTTCCTGGCATGAATGCTTAAAGGGCGGCGGAGGAGAGGATAATCCTGGGAGGACACGCGGACCATGATGAATTGTCCGGGTAAAACACAAGATGCGATGATGGGGGATTCTATCGAAAGCAGGAAATAATCACCCCAACTTTTGGTGTTGACAATCCGTGCACTTGGATCTTTCTGCATGAAATTGGCTCAAAACTACCCAGTCAAAAGTATCAAAATTGTTCTCCCTTAGCAACTAAAAACTTTGACTGGTAGGCATCTCCATTTCCAGGATTTTTTTCAGAGTTATGGGAAGTTGATGGAGAAATCCGTATCGGAGGACGAGCGGGCATGGTTCATCTCCTTTTGAGGAGATGAGAGCGAGGACGGAGATCGAGTGAGCTTTCCTCGCTGGGGAAAGCGGAACGTGGTTTCTTTTCACTTTGCAGAACTCAAAAAAAATTAAGGAAATGGAACTGCTTCCTTTGACATCGTATGGGCTTTTTGGAATAATCGAATCTTCCTGAAAATGACTTCGTGAAGGAGGCTTTATTAAATGAAGATTTCTAGAAGAGGACGGGACATTCAAGAGTCTCCAATACGAAAGCTGAAACCCTATGCCGACCAAGCGATTGCAGAGGGAGTCCATGTCTATTACATCAATATCGGCCAGCCCGATATCCCAACGCCTCAGCCTGCCTGGGATGCCGTAAAAAATTTTGATGAAAAAGTGCTTAGTTACGGGCCGGCACAGGGATTTTTAGACCTTAGGCAGGCAATGGCCGATTATTTTTGCAATTATAATATTCCTCTGAGTTCCGAAAACGTTATCATTACAACCGGAGGTTCAGAGGCTATCCATTTTGCTATCAGCGCGGTGGCCGACTCCGGAAGCGAAATCATTATCCCTGAGCCCTTTTACACCAATTACAACGGATATGCAGCTTTTGCCGATGTGAAGATTGTCCCTTTGACCTTGAGTGTCGAGGATGGTTTTCGTCTTCCGTCCAAAGAGGCCATCGAGGCCAAGATTACGCCTAAAACTCGAGCCATTCTTTTAAATTCTCCAAGCAATCCAACTGGAACGGTCTATACACCGGAAGAACTGGAAAGAGCAGTTGACCTTGCAAAGAAATATGATCTGTTCTTGATTGGAGACGAAGTGTACAAAGAGTTTGTTTATGACGGCCAGACACACAAGAGCATCCTTGAATACACGGACATCAAAGACAGAGTCATTGTCATCGACAGCATATCAAAACGGTTCAGCTGCTGTGGCGCTCGGATCGGAGCTGTCGTGACCCGAAACCCGGATGTCAATTTTGCCGTTTTGAAATTCGCTCAGGCAAGACTCTGTCCGGCAACCTTGGAACAAAAAGCCGCCCTCTCTCTCTATCGAATGGGAATGGACTATTTCGATCCTATTCGAGAAGAGTACCAGAGAAGACGTGATGTCCTTTTTGAGGGACTCGGAGAGATTTCCGGCATTGTGATGGATAAACCACAGGGAGCATTTTACATTATTGTCCAGCTTCCCATCCAAGACAGCGAACATTTTGTCCGCTGGATGTTGACAGATTTTCGTATGGACAATGAGACCGTCATGGTGGCTCCGGCACAGGGTTTTTACAGCACTCCCGGAAAGGGAATCAACGAGGTGCGGATTGCTTACGTTCTCAATGAGTCCGATATGAAGAGGGCGATTGAAGTTTTTAAAGCAGGTTTGGATAAATACCGGACACTTTTCCCCTAGACGGCATGGATAAACAAATCATGAAGAAACTGCTGACCCATATTTTGTTTATCATCGTCCTGGGTGTCTTTCTCGGCTTCGGAACAAATTTCCGCTTGATCAAACAGTTTCTCGGGGGAGAGTTCCAGTATGGCTTTATCTCATCGGAGGAGTATCCTTCAGTCTCCTTTATCATGCTTCCGGAAGCGGAAGGTCTTTTTTCCATGAATGAAGCCCAATTTATCGACAGCCGGAATGTGGAGGCTTTTAAAGCAGGGCATATTGCCGGGGCCGTCAACATCCCCTTTGAGGAAAAAAGTGACACGTCTCTTCTTGCCGAACTTTCGATTCCTAAAGAAAAGATATTGGTCATCTATTGTGATGGGAGCGAATGCCAGTCCAGTGTGGGATTATCCAGGTTTCTCCATGAGCAGGGCTTTACAGACATAAGAGTATTCTTTGGTGGCTGGAAGGAGTGGCAGATGGAGGGTCTTCCAACAGAAATAAGCGATGATAAATAACCGCATTCTTCACTATCTCTTCCGACTCATCCTTGGAGGTGTGTTCATTTGGGCCGGAATAATAAAAATCACAAATCCGCTAGGTTTTGCACAGGATATTGCCAATTATCAGGTCTTTCCTCAAAGTCTTTCGTTTTTTTTGGCCCTTTTCCTACCCTGGATTGAGGTTATCTGTGGCGTGTTTGTTATCACGGGCCTCTTTTTGCGCTCCAGTTCGGCTTTTTTGTCCTGTATTCTCGCGGGATTTCTTGTCCTTATCATCGTCACCTTGATTCGAGGCATAAATGTCGAATGCGGTTGTTTTGGCGGCCTCGGCCGGCAGGTTGACTATAAACTTCTTTTAACCGACAGTGCGCTCCTCTTTTTCTCCCTCAATATCTTCCTTTACCGGAAACCCCAATCCAAATAATCCAGATTAAAGCATCCACATTTCCGTGATTTCAGGAACGCGTTCTGCAAAGTGATGAGAAATTACGTAAAATAGAATCTGAAGAGGATGGAAAAAGCGACATCCGAGGATTTAGCCTTACTGAGTTGTTCATCGAGGGAAGCCGACTGTGTCGGCCACTGAGTATGTCTGAGCACGGGATGAATTAATAAAAGTGGTACGCATCTTTTTGG
>JAUWVG010000429.1 GCA_030617525.1 Candidatus Aminicenantota bacterium
GTGATTGATATCAATATTATCGTTAATCAAATTTTGAATATCATTTGCATCTACATATTTTTTTAGAGCCACTCTTCCATCTGTTTGTCGAACGAGATAATAAATATTATCCGATGAATCAAATTGGATGTTAGGACTCACCGTAGCTGTGTTCCAAATCATCTCGGATATATCTTTATCTATTCCCACAAAACTGTTATCGGAAGGATCAACCTTTATCATAATGTAAGAATTGCCATCATTTAGCGCTTGTGCTTCCTGGAACACGATGAACAGAAATCCTTTGGGGCTGAATAAAAACTGCGACACATATAAATCATTACTGATAACAGGCCTAATGTTTCCATTTCCGTCTATCTTCCTTAATTTGTTTTCGTTGTTGATAAATAAAGCCACGGCTCCACTAAGATCAATACTGAACGCACTGTCCTGGTTATTAACCGTAACATTGATAGAATCAGATGAAATCTGTCCAATCGTATCGTATCCCTTGACCATTATTGTGTGCTGGCCATTAGGAACGAAAGTTGTATCCCAAGAGTGAGTGAAAGTAGAACCAGCTCCACTTGTCTGTTCGCTTGTTTTAGAACTGTTAATATAAAACTCAACCTTGGAAACTCCAGTGTTATCGGTTACATCTGCACTGATAGTTACACTTCCATTCACATTGGCATCCTGACTTGGATTGGTTATGTTAACGACGGGAGGTGTATCGCCGCCATTGTTAACTGTCACGTTTACCTGGCTTTGGGCAGTATCGCTGTCCTCATCGGTTGCTTTAACTGCTATCAGATGGTCTCCTTCCAGGTATAAAGTTGTATCCCAATCGTAACTGTAAGGTGATGTGGTGTCCTCCCCAAGCTTTGTTCCATCAATATAAAATTCAACTTTATTGATGTTCTTCTCAGAAGTCACTCCGGCACTAATGTTTACTGTCCCTGAAACAGTCGAACCTGCTAAAGGATTGGTGATTGTTACTGTTGTGCCCCCAGGAAAAGGAATAGGGCCGTAGGGATTCTTATTTATTTCATCTTCAGGAAGAACGTCATTGTAGATTCGGATATAGTCGATGTATCCCTTAAATGGTTCTATGTTAAAGGTTTGGGATGCATAACCAGCCCCAATAAAAAGAGGGAAATTATTAGGCGGATCCTCCCGCTCACTAATATCAATGTAACCACCTGGAATCCCTTTTAAACCGTTGATATACCAGTCCCAGAACACCAAATTTTCTGCAGCTTTAGAGATTCTTATTGTTAAAATATTCCAATTTTCGAGAGAGTATTGCATTCCATTTGTAAATCCATAAGAAATCCCTCCATATAATAAATTAAAGCCACCGCCATGATCAGGGTCTGGTGGACCACATTGAAATCCATAATTTAGAAAATATTGTTCCTCTACGGGTAAATTTCCCTTGTTTAAGAAAATCTGTTTTGAAATTAGATTTGATACTTTAACTTTTATTTCAATTGTCATAGAATCATCAGGACCTAAATCTAGAACTAAGTGATCTGGAATTTCAAGATATCCACCGTTAACAAATGAATAAACATTTCTACCTAATGTGGCATCATAAACAACCTCAACATTCCCATTCACCTGAACTTGATGGTTGTACTGGCTCAAATCCTGATAGGAACCTTGTTCTGAACTAGCGGCTAAAAATAATGCCAAATCGGAAGTTTCTAATTGAATTGTTTCTTCTTTAGATATACTCAGAGCAGGGAAAAAGGATAGACTTAAAATAAGTATTACATAAACGAATAGTCTCTTGTTTTTTTTCATTTTCTCTCTTAATCTATGATTTCTCCAGCCTTCTAAACCTCATAACAAAATGAACCTCGTGTTTTCGCAAAGTACCATATTGCCATGGGCTTTCTTCTCTACTTAATCCTTAATCCATAATCCTTAATCCTGATTCGCACCTGCATGGAGATCTTCATCTTTATTCCAAACTCATTTGTTTTAAAAAACACGAGCTCATATTTTCCAAGGAATCCCGCTCCCGGCTGCCAGTAGAAAACACCATTTTTAGCATCCAGGGTTGATCCTATAGGAAGCGGTTGGAGTTGGGTTCCCACAACCTCATAACCCCTGTATTCCGATCCTTCTCCGAGATCGATCTCTACCCTTTCCACTTCGCGGATCTCTATGGTTGCTTGACCGTATTCATCGGGGAGTGCTTGTTCCGGTTCAACCTTCTGCCTGAAGCCTCTTCTATACTTTAGAGCATCAAAGTTTACGGGCATTTCATGAACAGATTCAAACGATGGTGTGCCTTCAAATTCTATTCTTTGATCCGTTGCAAGTGTCTGAGCGCTCGCCGTTGTCCCTGCATTCATGATAGTAAAGAACCGCGAGCCTAATCCATCACTTCTTCCGCAGTCGTCTGTGACACTCCAGGCAATCGTATGGACTCCATTGTCCCACTGCGACGTATCCAAGAGATACGCACCCACAGCCCCGTCGGTGTTTCTGAGTCCAGGAAACAGAGTGGCTATATCGTCTCTATACTGGTTGTAGTCGGGATGCCCATCTTGTCGTACTCCGTCTACCCATACCCAGATGGTCGAACCGTCTGTTGGGATTATACAAGTCTGTGGTGTCAGCGCCCATCCAGCGTTCCAGATAAGCCCGGAAACTTCTCCACCTTGTATAGGAGTGTCAATTGTACCGAATGGCTTTACAGCAGCATTGTTGTCGCAGTGGATGGTTTTTGTACCCAGAGAGACCTGGTGGCCGTCTCTGTCTGTGACAATAGCGTGAAGCATGTACGTGCCGTTTCCTTGATTGGGAAGGAAGTTGGTCAGTATCATGTATCCCCAGCCTGCCTGGTTGGATTCCGGATAATCGGAATATCCCTCCTCGACATCACGTCTTGCGCCTTCAACAGCTCCGGCATCACCGATATAGATAAGGTTTTCTGTCGCTTCTCCATCGACAGGATTTCTGTAGATTTTTACAGATTCTACCCCGATATCATCCAGCACCCATCCGGTTACAGGAATAGCTCCAGATATACCGGCTGTCCCATCCACCGGTGTGTCAAAGGAACCGAATGGTTGAGTGGAATCAGAGCTGTCTTTAACGATTAAGCTGACACCCACAGCTTGAGAGGAATTGGACGCATTGGTCGAGGTGACCTGGATTGCAGCCGTGTATGTCCCGGAAGCAAGGCCTGTGGGGTCTACAGAGACAGTGATTGAGGCACTGCCT
>JAUWVG010000131.1 GCA_030617525.1 Candidatus Aminicenantota bacterium
AAGACTCTTCCCTAATCCTTTGTGCCTAAAGATACTCTCCGAGACCACGATCGAATTGTCCACAAGCATCCCCACCCCGAGTGCCAATCCTCCCAGAGACATGATATTCAGAGAAATATCGAGAAAAAAGAGAAGGTTAAACGTGGCAATGATGGAAATGGGAATAACAGTAGCGATGATGATGGGTGTTTTAAAATCCTGGAGGAAGATGAAAAGCACAAAAAACGCCAGGATTCCTCCTAATAGGATGGATTTAAACACCGATGAGATGGCATTTTCGATGTATTTGGCCTGTTCAGAAACGATCATCACATCAATCTCAGGATACTCTTCTTTGATTTCATCCAGCACATCTCTAGCCAACTGTGTGACTTTGACGGTATTCCCACCGGACGTTTTTCTCACAAGAATACCGATACTCTCCGCCCCATTGAGCCTAGTGATGCCCTCTCTTTCTTTAATGGTGTCATTAATCTGAGCCACATCTTTGAGACGGATAACACCTCTCTCCTGCGTTGTCTTTAGGCTGATTTCCCCGATCTCGCTCACCTTCTCATATTCTCCGACCACCCGGAGTGCATACTTGAAACGGCCTTTTTTTATGGTTCCTCCCTGAAGGTTCCGGTTGAAGGCATCAATCCTCCCTGAAATCTGCTGGATGGTGAGACCGTAAAGAGCCAGAAGTTGGGGATTGACCTCAATCTGAATCTCCCTCTCGACACCTCCTGCAATTTCGGCCGAACCTATCCCTTCGATCTGTTCCATCCGGGGTTTTATAAGCTCCTCGGCAAACTCCTTGATCTCCAAGAGCGAGCCCTCTCCCGAGACGGACAACACAATAATCGGTTTACTCTGTGGATCCAGTGGAATAATTGTCGGATCTTCAACATCTTCCGGCAGTTGAACACTGTCCAGCTTCTCCCGGGTATGAAGCATCGCAAAATCCATATCCGTTCCCCAGGAGAACTCGAGTTTCATATAGGACACTCCTTCTTTGGAAACAGACTCCACCCTCCGCAATCCTGGAATTCTGGAGACACCGGCCTCTAAATTTCTGGTGATAAGAGTCTCGATTTCCTCGGGAGCTACTCCCGGGTACTGGGTGACAACGGAAAGTCTTGGATAACTGATGTTAGGAAGCAGATCAACGCTCAATTCCCGCAGTGAGACAAATCCCAGAAGAACAATGGCAAGGAAAAACATAAACGTCGTGACTGGCCTTTTGACAAAAAGTTTTGTTATTTTCATGGTTATATTATTTCTCTGTCTGTTTTACCGATTTACCCTATTCTACTAAATTAAACGGAAAAAAGTTTCCAATATTATCACTTTTTTGCTAATAATCGCTAATTTTTATGAATTAAGCTAATTTTTATCTAATAATAACGTCACCATTACCGGATCTGGTTTATCTTCATAAATTATTTGCCATTTATTGAACAGATAGTTATTTTGATAGATCCTCAAACCCAGAAAAGTAAAAAAACTGATCCCTAAAAACAGAAAGAATAAAGAAGGTTTTTGCAGAAGAGCTAATTCAATCCTGCTGATCAGAGAAACATAGAGAATAAAAGCCACAAAATACACCAGCCAGAAGAAGTGTACCTTTGCCTTCCCAGGGAGATAGGAGCAGGCAAAAGGAATTTTGTGGAACCTGAGGAACAGAACCTCAATAAATAAACCTCCCAATACCACTCCATAAAGAGAATGCAGAAACCCAATATCCCATCCATATAAAAAGGAAAAAAAGATAAAGACCAAGGCAAATAGAGGAAACAAGATATAAAACATAATCCCCTTTCTGAGACCCGAGAGATAATGATTCAAACTGTGTTCTTCGGTCAATCGAAATATCCAATTGGCCTCAAGTGACTTTGGGATATTCACAACACTCCGTATTCCAATAAGGAGAAACACAGTCAATATCATCGGTAGTGTTAAAAATGTTGTGTTCAGCTGAGAAATAGAATAGAGATTTCGCGCATTTGATATCAAGAGTATCAATTCCAGGCTTACACCGAGAGCTATAAAAATCGCCAGTCTCATCTTATGAACCATACTGTGTTTAAGAGTTTTACCTACAAAATGGAACACCGCCCTCTGTATGGGATTTCTGAGAAATATCGTATGGAGCAAGCGGCTTAAAATATTTTTTGGTCCGGTAAACAGAGAACTTTTTTTTTGTTTTATATCCATCTTCCTGCAGTATTTTTTGTATCCTAAGGCAGCGCTTATGAAAAAGCCACCTATAACTAAAACGAGAGATATCAATGCGATAGATGAACATATTCCAAACTGTGGATCACTGTTTCCCAATAGGGACTCATACAATCCCGTGAACCACATCGGTGGGAAGAGGTAGAATGATAATGAATTATTCGCCTTTAAAGCCGGGAGAGAATTAAAATAGGACGATGAAGTGAATGACTGCGAGACGATGTAGACCATCAGAAAAACACAAAATATCATAAGTACTGTCCGAAAAAACAGAGAAAAAGCTCGAAACAGTTTTGCAGGGAAAATCACCATGAATACACCAATCATAAACACAAAGAGAAAGAAGACAAAAAAGCACGCAGCGATTAAACTCACAAAATGAACGAAAATGAAAAACAGAGAAAAGAGAATTCCTTGGTCCTCCTGCCACGGCATGAGATGAAACCAAAAAGCTAACACCGAAATCGCATTGGCCCCCAGGGCAAACAGACCAACAAACAGGCAGAGGCTGGTAAACTTGGAGGCAAAAATCATCTTAAGCTTGACTGGCAAAAAGAGAAGGTTGTCAAAATCACGGGCATCCGGAAAAATAACATCCCATTCAAAGACTGTAATGAAACCCAAAAGAAGCATGACAAATGAGATGAAGTAACACTTTTCCACCCAGGAAATACCATCATCCTGAACAAACAAATATTTCATTAAAACCGAATTCGCGATATGAGCAGAGAGAATGGCGATTAAAGCCAAAAAACTGATGGTCTTTTCTTTCATCTGGTCTTCGAAGGCTATAAAATCATTATTGAAGAGTCTCAAAAAAAAGTGCCGAACAAGAATAGGGAATGGGCTGGTTTTAACCATGGGATTTAGACGCCAAGTTTCATCGCCTCGATTACTCCTTGGGCAATGTCTTCTGTATTCTCCTGCTCGACAAGCTGGTTAAAAATATCGACCAGGGATGGCAGTTCCATCAAATTCCTTAAATTTTCGACGGAATCGTCAGCCACAAGACACCCCTTATGGATGATGATAACACGAGTGCAAATTTTCTCCACAATCTCGAGGATATGAGATGAATATATTATAATTTTTCCTTCCTTTGACAGCTTTTGAACAAGATCCTTTAGAATCAAACCCGTTGTCACATCCAAACCCGAGAGAGGTTCATCTAAAAGAAGAATTTCCGGATTATGAAGCAGGGCTGCGGCTATCAAAACTTTTTGTACCATTCCCTTTGAATAAGAAGAAATGGCTGTGTACATGTCAGAGGACAGAGAAAACAATTCCATAAAAAGTTCGATTTTCTTATTCAAAAGACTTTCAGGAATACGTCGCAGACGCCCCACCAAAAGCAGATAATCATAGGCACTGAGATGTGGATAGATCTCCGATTGTTCCGGGACATATCCAATTTTTCTTTTAAATGTGAACATATCTTTACTGATATCCTCTCCTTGATAGAATATATGCCCACCGGTCTTCTCCAACAAACCCGCAAGAATTTTTATTGTCGTCGATTTTCCCGCTCCATTTGGCCCAAGATAGCCAAGAATCTCAGATGGTTTTACGTTAAAACTCACATTGTCTACTACAGGAAAAACATGGAACTTCTTTGTGATATCTTTGAGTTCAAGCATCCCTTTCTCCTTCGTCATTAATACGATTCACGGATGGCTTCCGCTTACCCACCGTCAATAAACATATCTATGGATGAGTACGTAATATTTTATGGTATCATCTAATAGCATGGATTCTTCACGAGCCAAGGTCGCCACAAAATTCTCCAGATCCATAGCAATATTGTTTTTTATTTTGATATCTTTTTCATGCAGCCCGAAAAAACCGGAATTTTCACCCCAGCAGATGGCAAGATTTAACTTGCTTTCCTAATAAGCCGATTTGCTCTATTAGAGAGGAACCTATACAACCTTAAAAAAGGCCTTCGCCATCTATGAAGATCAGCAAACTTTCCCGGCTTTTCAGAGCATGACTTTGAGAAAGCTTGCCAAAACGGCTCTCCTTTTGGCCATACGGGAAAATGAATTGTTCATCATCGGTGATGAATACCTCATAAAAGCCTTGGATCTGATCGACTCCTACCCTGAATTATCCGAGTTTTCCTCTTGTGCAGCCATCGTCATATTTTCCTCCAGGAGAGGAACCGGAATCCCTCGAAGAGGATTACGGGGACAATACAACCGGGACGAATATTACGAATGGACGAAAAAAAACATTGTTCCATTAAATGCAGACTTAAAAGACAAAGCGGAAACGGACGTGTTTTTTGCCTATTTCTACCTGTCTCTTAATGCTGATTTTCCCTTTAACATCAGTGAAGAGGAGGATTTCTTTCGATTCCTGCTCCTTTTCCCAAATTCCCCTCTGATCCAATACAAATTGTCCATATTCGCTAAATTTGATCAAAAACTGATGGAAGCGCTCCTCCAAAATGAACCTGAATTTTTTGAAGCCCATTTTTTTCTGGGAGATATGTCCCTCAATCTTGGTAACACTCTCACAGCAGAAAAGAGTCTGTTACAGGCTTATGAGTTTATTCCATCTTCCATTTCTGTTTTGACACGGCTCACTAAGATCCATTTTTTTCTCGAAGAATTTGATTTGAGTCTTGAGTATAACGAAAAAATTCTCTCACTAGCACCGGAGTATAGAGATTCTCTTCTTGGAAAAGCTATTTGCCTGGGTTATCTCGGCAGGCATGAAGAAGCTCTTGATATCCTGAATAAATTGATCGAGCTGGGCATGTACTTGATGGGAGAATCCCATTATTGGCTGGCCTGGAACCAGCATGAGCTAGGTCAACTGGAACCCGCTTGGGAAAATGTCAAAAGAGCCTCTCATTATCTTATCGGACATTATGAAGTCCATTCGCTGGCCGGCGTCATCGCGTTTGACATGTCCAATATTGAAGCCTCTGAAGAACAATTTAATAAGGCCCTATGGCTGCACAAAGGGGACTGTGAAGCCTCCTTTTTTTTGGGAAAAATCTATGCCCTTCGCAGTGAATGGAAACAATCCGGGATCCAGTTTGAAAATGCTGCCTTATGTAACGCCGGTATGGAAAGAGCATTTCAAAAAAAAATCAAAGAACTCGAAGACTCAACACTCAATCCTTCCAGGAAAGAAAAGCATATCACCAAAAAAAGAATCCAGATGAAAAAAGTTCAGGTCATAAAAGCCACAGCCTTCTACAACGCCGCCGCAGGGTATTTCAATATAGGACAGAACGATAAAGCTTTGGAACTTGCACAAAACGCAAGAGGCAGCAAGACTCTTAAACCCAAAGTGGACGAGCTAATCAACAAAATAAAGGAGAAAACCAGGAAAAAAAGGGAATAAAACATCTTTTCGATTGTATAGTTTACGAGAGAGCAAAAATGAGGCAGTTTGAGCAGAATGGAGATAACAAGCTCATATTAAGAGCAAAGGACGGAGACATGGATGCTTTCGAAGCCCTGGTAAAAAAATACCAGAAATCTGTTTATGCACTCTGCCGAAGAATGACAGGAGAACACCAGTCTGCCGACGACCTTTCCCAAGAAACGTTTATCAAAGCCTACATCTCACTTCAAAAATTCAAAGATGGAATGAGTTTTTTCAGCTGGATCCGGAAAATCGCCCTAAACAACAGTTTGAATTATCTGAAGAAAAGAAAGAGGGAAGAGCCCTTGGGAATTCGAGAAACACGGGTGACGGAGAACCTCAACAGTTCTCTACAAGAAATGCCTCAAGAACAGCTCCAAAGAAATGACATGGAAATAAAATTCAAAGAAGCTCTCGAGACTCTTCCTCTGGATCAAAAGATTGTTTTTATCCTTAGGGTATTTGAAAATTTGAGCTATAAGGCCATAGCAAATTTCCTAAGCATCCCGCCAGGAACTGTGATGTCACGACTGAGCAGATCCAGGAAAAAACTAAAAACTCTACTGGCAGAACATCTATGAAGGAGAAGCTGATGGACCACGCAAAAATAAAAGATTTATTAGGCGCCTTCCTCGACAATGAACTCGATGATTTGTTGAAGGCCGAAATCAGCTCTCATCTGTCATCGTGCCAGAATTGCCAGGAAGAGCTCGCTCTACTTCGGAAGCTTGATGAATTTTCTAAAGATAATTCGCCTGTTTCCCAAGATGAGGACTTCTGGAATACATTTCCAGGACGAATCAGAAGCCAGGTTTCCCAGAATGACCTCAAAATTCAAAAAAAGGAGGCCAAGATGTTTAAAGATTCTTTTATTACAGGACAAAAAGGACGCGGCCGGAAAGCATTGGCTTTTCCTATCGCTTTTCTACTGCATGCTTCACTTATTGCGGCCATGGTGGTCCTTCCACTGATGAATTCCAGCAACCTTCCTCAAGTTGAAGTTTACAGTGCCTTTCTCGCGCCTCCACCTCC
>JAUWVG010000492.1 GCA_030617525.1 Candidatus Aminicenantota bacterium
CGGCCCGTTAGCTCAACTGGTAGAGCAACAGACTCTTAATCTGTAGGTTGAAGGTTCGAGTCCTTCACGGGTCAATTTTTTCCCCCAATTAGACTGGTCCTTATTCTCAGAAAAGCACATCGATATTTTTAATTTTTAAAAGTCAATTGACAACCTTTCCTCAGGTGGCTAATGTAAGAGATGAGTAACTGTGAGAAAAGAAACCGGGATGAATGTGCAAAATCATAATAAAGTCCTTGTCACAGGGGCAGCAGGTTTTGTCGGAAGTCATCTCTGTGAAACCTTAATAAAAAACGGCAGTGAAGTCGTGGGATTAATCGGGCCCACATGTGACACCCGATGGATCGAGAATCTCGATATGATTCTTATCCGAGGGGATCTTACAGACAAAAAATCATTATCGAAGGCCCTCCCAGGGATCAATCGAGTTTATCATCTGGCGGGGATGCTGGGCGGTTCAAAAAGCGAAAAGATCTTTAAAACCAATTATGAAGGGACTAAAAATCTCGTAGATGCTTGCCTGGAGAACGGAGCAAATGTGGATCGTTTTTTGTTTGTCTCCAGCCATGCAGTTATGGGTCCCACTCCAAAAGACAAACTCTATAATGAGGATATGGAGTGCAGACCGGTCAGTGATTACGGAAAAAGCAAACTGTTGGCCGAACAGTACCTTCAGGCCATTGACGGGCAGCTGCCGCATACGATTGTCAGAATGCCCATCGTTTTTGGTCCAAGGTCTTTTAAAGGTTTATTTTCTGTTTATCAATTGCTGGAAAAAAGGCTTCATTTCAATTTTAGAAAAGGGGAATCCAACGTAGGATTTGTCCAGGATATGGTTGATGCGATGATTGAAGCCTCTCAAAGTCAGAAAACTGTTGGGAAAGCCTATTTCATTGGGGATAAGAAGACCTATTCTCTCAATGAGGTTTTTGCGGCGATTCAAAAAGCAGTTGGCAAAAAAGCTGTTAAAATTAAGGTTCCCTATTTTATTGCATATCTTTTTGCGGCTTCTTCTGAGTTGTACGCAAAAATGAATGGCGGCCAGGCTCTGCTTTACAGGAAGGATTTTAAATATCCCTTTTGGCGGATGGATGTGAGTAAAGCCGAAAAGGATTTTGGATTTAAAACAAAGGTTCCTTTTGAGGAAGGATTAAAAATAACAGTCGACTGGTATAGAGAGAACGGATTCCTTTAAGACAACATGACAGTTGCGCTCTCTTTAACTGTCTTTGCCATCGGATATTCGTCCTATTTTTTTATATCCCATTCTCAATACTTCAGAAAATTTTTAGGACGCCAATTTGACGAAGATAGGATGTCTCTCCTATGGATTGTCTTTCAGAGGTTAGCCGGAGTCGTCTGCCTGGGTCTATTCCCTGGAATTTTAGTGTTGTCTTTATCTTTCTGGCGCTTTTCGGATCTGGGCTTGGGTTTAAACTTGTCAAAAACGGTCTTAATCTGGACATCTGGAATAGGGATATGTGTGCTGATTATCAGTTGCTTTTTTTCGCAAAAGCCCGAAAATTTCCGAATTTATCCGCAAATCAGAGAAAATCCATGGACAATCAAAACCGTGGTCATTAATACCGGAAGTTGGCTGGCTTATCTGTGTGCCTATGAGTTTCTGTTTAGAGGACTGTTGTTGTTTACTCTTTATTTTGCTCTGGGTTTATGGCCCGCCATTGTTATTACAACTTGTCTCTATGTCCTGGTCCATATTCCCAAGGGCTTTAAAGAGGCTGTAGGAGCTCTTCCGTTTGGCGTAGTTCTTGGTTTGATAACGGTCGAAGCAGGTTCCATCTGGCCTGCGCTTTTTATCCATGCGATACTGGCGTTATCCAATGACCATTTTGCCCTCCGTGCTAATCCGGATATGCACTATAAAGTGCTTGATAAACAAAGAGCAAATTAGATGCCGAAAAAAATATTTGTCAGTGGTGCCACAGGTTTTATTGGATCCCACCTGGCTCTCCATTTGGCTGACAAAGGGCATACCGTTCATGCTTTGTTCCGGTCGTCTCAGAAAGCAGAAATTCTGAAGCAAAAAAATATACTTTTGTTTAAAGGAGACGTTTGCGACAAATCGAGTCTTGAAGCTGCGATGGTGTCGTGTGAAGAGGCCTATCATCTTGGTGCGTTTGCCCGATTGTGGGATAAGGACCCGACATTATGTCAGAGGGTTAATGTCGCAGGAACTGTAAATGTTCTCGATACGGCAGTCAAGTGCGGAATAAAAAAAATCGTAGTGACGTCAACAGCGGGAGTCCTGGGGCCTTCCAACTCAAAGACCATCGATGAAAAATGTGAGAGGACAACCAAATTTTTCACCCCCTATGAGTTGTCGAAGTGCGAAATGGAAAAAAAAGCACTTGGGTATGAAGAGAAAGGGCTCTTGGTTGTTCTTGTCAATCCCACTCGAGTTTTTGGTCCGGGTATTCTAAGTGAAGCCAACTCCGCGACAAAAATTATCAAGGCGTACATCCAGGGCAAATGGCGTATTATACCGGGCCGTGGACACAGCATTGGCAATTATGCCTTTATTGATGATATCGTAAGAGGGCATGTTTTAGCGATGGAAAAAGGTTTGCCTGGGGAACGCTATATTTTAGGAGGAACCAACCTGAGTTTTTTGGATTTTTTTAGTGTTATTTCCACC
>JAUWVG010000471.1 GCA_030617525.1 Candidatus Aminicenantota bacterium
CCCACCGCGGCTTGTAAAGGCTTATCCAAGCCCGTTAATCCCGCACATCCAAGGACGAGCACTTCTGCGGCGTCTTTTTCTACAGCTTTTCTGGCTAGGGCTGTATATGTGGTTTCATCGCTTTCTTTTTCGTTCTTTTCCTGGGGTGCCCTCACCGAGGCCAGAGCTTTATCCAGGTGATATTTTCTGGCCAGATCCTCTTTGTTGGGAATGGAATGAACTGTGTCCGAGATAACAGAAAACTTGTGTCCCAGCATTGAGGCGATTTTCATCGAGGCTTCTCCGATGCCAACCACAGGCTTGGACGTGATTTCTTTCATCACATCGAGGTTGGGATCACTGTGACAGGCAATGATGAAGCCATCGTAAATCTCTCCGTTTTCTCTGAGGAGCCGGATCATACCGGGAGCGGCTTGGGAAACATCCTCGTACGTTTCGATAAATTCCGGAGCGCCGGGTGTCGGCAGGCAAATGACCTCATATTTTCCCGCCGCAAAACCCTCTGCTGTTTTCGCGATGGCCTTTGTCATTTCCGGATCACTATTAGGATTAATTACAAGTACCCTCATTTCTTCCTCCACGTTTCGTCCATCCTTTTTTTTCTATTCATTTCTCGTCATTTGCACATAGTTTTTTTTGGCATCCACAATTGCTGTTGCGAATTGATTGCGGCCTTCCAGGTAATCTTTCATCAGCTTAAAAAACGCGCCGCTCAACGCCAGAATCGCTACGAGATTTGGGAGAGAACACACAGCCACCGAAATATCGGCAAAAACCCAGAGCTTGTCCACATGGGTCACACCGGCAAATACCACACCGGGTACCAGGTAGAACCACTTCAAATATATTATCGCTCTTTTTCCGAAGACGTGGGTGACGGCATTTTCGTAATAGATGAAAAAACCGATCTGTGTGGTGAGGCAGAATGTCAGAATGGATACCGAGAGAAGAGCGTTGGCCAGGTTTTGCGAAAAAACGGATGAAAAAGCGGCCAAAACCAGCTCAATCCCGGATTCCCCGCTGGAGAGGACTCCTGTTGAGAGAATTGCGAATGACGTGATAGTACAGATAACGAGAGTGTCGACAAAGACTTCAAAAGCCCCCCAAATTCCCTGCTTGAAAGGATGTTCTGTGTTGGCTGTGGCATGGGCCATTGGAGCCGTTCCTAATCCTGCCTCATTAGAGAGCATCCCCCGCGACATCCCTATTTGTATGGCTTTAGCGATTGTGGCCCCTGCAAAACCTCCGGCCACTGGTGCTGCGGAAAAGGCGTGTTTGAAAATAAGAGCAAAAACTTCGGGAATTTCAGAGGAATTAATGAAAAAGATAGCCAGTCCGGCAAGAAAATAGACTAGGGACATCAAGGGAACAAGCTTTTCACAGAATCGCCCGATACTTGAAATGCCTCCGATGATCACAACTCCGGTAATTACAGCCATGATCCCTGTGATAATGTAGGGGCTCAAATTATAGCTGGATAAAAATGCCCGTCCAACTGTGTGTGCTTGGATGAGCGTGGCTGTCAGGAGGGCATTGATGAGAACCCCGATACTGAACAGCTTGGCCAAAAACTTCCAGCCGAGTGCCTTTTTGATGTAGAACATGGGCCCGCCATGAAGATTTCCTTTTTCGTCAACTTCTCTGTAATGAACAGCCAGGGTGATCTCTGCGGTTTTTGTCATCATCCCGAAAAGAGCCAGGATCCACATCCAAAAAATGGCCCCAGGACCTCCAACCGATAGAGCTGTGGCAACACCGGCGATATTTCCCATTCCAACGGTGCTGGCCAGAGCCGTTGCTGTTGCCTGGAATGGAGTCATTTTGCCCTGGCCTGCCCTATCCGATTTTTCAAAAATTTTCCCGAAGGTGTTCTGCCAAATCAGACGAAACTGCCGCAGCTGAAAAAAACCTGATTTTAAGGTGAAATAGACGGCGACAACTGCGATAAAAATCAATGTCCACGGTCCCCAGAGGATATCGCGCAGCTTTAGGGCGTAATCCAGTATTTTTTCCATAATTTTTTAGCCGTTGTTCTGATGATTGTAATAGTCTCCAGCATGGATTTTTCTGTGACTAGAGGAGAAATGGCGACAAGCCGCAAGAATATTTTATTGTCGAAACGCGTGATAGAGATTGTTCTTTGGCCCTCCGCCAGGATCTGCTTATAGACGCGATCCTGAAGTTCTTGGAGGTGTTTGTGAGGAAATCCTTCGGGCCTGATACGCAGACAGAGGATGCCTGTATCGGGTTTGTGACCCAGCTCGAAATCCTCTGCCTTCTCCAATTTCAGAAAGATTTGTTTTATTGTGTGGAGTGGTGATTTCAGCATCTTTATTGTTTTTTTCATTCCCATGTGTTTGAAAGAAGAGACAAGAGCGAGGGCTGAAAGCGGCCGTGTTGTAGGAGGAGACTTTAGTCCTGGTGAAGGGGTGGACTCCTCTTCCCTGTTGAAGTAGTCCCCGTGGATGGTCATTCTTTTGAAGTTGTCCTTATTTTTAACAAAAATAAGAGAACTGGGGATGGGGACACGCATCTGTTTATGAGGATCCCATGAGATCGAATCAGCGAGTTCAATTCCCTTGAAGAGAGGATTCCACTCCGGCACAAGGCTGTAGGCCAATCCATAGGCCCCATCGACATGAAGCCAGATATTGTGCTCGGAGCACACCTCGGCGATGGCTTTAATCGGATCAACCGATCCTGTGGACGTTGTGCCGGCTGTGGCAGTGACACAGAATATCTTCCTTGTTTCTTTTAGGTTTTTGATAGTCTTTTCCAGAAGGGATACATCCATATGACGGTTTTTATCAACGGGGATGGGAATCAGGCTTTGATC
>JAUWVG010000185.1 GCA_030617525.1 Candidatus Aminicenantota bacterium
TAGCCCCAACAATATAACCAAATCCCCTCTTAATTGCAATTTGTATTGGGGCCTGGCCTTCCTAACTTGAATTATTTTATTGAAGAAGGCTAACTGAGACTGATTTTGTCCAATTTGATTTGGCTGAGATCGGAAACCCCAATTCCCTTTTTCCCTGCAAGTTCAATGTGATCGATCGGCCTTCCGGATTCGGCCAGAACGGGCAGCCCTCTCTCTTTTCGCTCGGCATCAATGACCTGAAATCCCACAGTATCCAAAGCCACCGGATCTGTCCCCAGCCAGAGAGTTTGCGGTGTGAAAAGTGCTTTAGGGTTTCTAGGGGCCGGGCCCATATCATAGCACGCCTCGAGCCCGTCGATCATATGAAGGACGACTTTTTTCTTCAAAAGTGGATGTGTACACAAGTCGGATATGAAAGGGCCGATGTGTTTTGGCCCGTGGAATCTCCCGTTGTTGTCCGAGACACCATAGGCCAGATTTTTCAGGCAAAGTGTTACACCCGATAATCTATGGTCTTTGAGGATGGCCATGTTGATGATTTTGTCACACTCCTCAGTGAAAATCCGGGATAATTGGGAGATATTGCCGCCGTCTCCCCGTTTGTCAGGATTATCAAAATCAGATTTGTAGGATACTTCCGGATCAAACCGGTTTTGTGATTTATCCAATGCTTCTGTCCCGTAACAGCGTATGCCCTCTTTATCCCTATTAAATGTGAATTTACAGTCCTGCATGTGGCGTTCAAAACGGTCCCAGACAATGATGTTGTTTTCTTTGACTCCAAAGGCCAAAAGGTCTTCAGATACAGCCTGGATGAGTTCATGGTGTGTAAAGAGAAGTGGGCGGCCCAGCGTGTTGATCTTAAGCCCAACCGTCTCCCCGGGTTTGATGAATTTTGACCAGGGATTTTCCGATCCTGTCAAAGATTGCATGCCTTTCTGTAACATCTCTTTTACGGCATGAGTGTTGACCTTGCGTTCTGCTTCCACCGCACCGGAGTGTTTAATTTCGACAACACGGCTTTGTCCCGGTGTTTCAGCAGAGAGGCTGAAACCGGTTTTTAAGGCTAATCCGGCACCTAACACTGTCGTCGTACTTTTTTTTAAAAAATCTCTTCTGTTCAATCTGTTTTTCATGAATTACACCTCGATATCCATATTATGTATATTTATGAAAAGATTCAACCCGGGGAATTTAATGGAATAGATCGATGAACGAAAAAAAGTGTGGCCTTGAAACTACATAGAAAAGAACTCTGCGTTGCTGCTCGCGAAATAGAAGATGACCAGCCTGCCGGCGACATAAAGGATACCTGTGACTACTAAAAGGCCGTAGATTGTGAGAAAGATTGTCTGCAGAAGGGACTCGCTCTTTGATGAGTCCAGAGGAAAAAAGAGGTCGAAAATGGTCTTCCCAAAAAAGACAAGCATAATGGCGATCCCGATGACCGTCCTGTAGAAAAATGTTTTAACATTCCAGGATTCGAGTGAACTTGTCGTCAGGATCGGATAAAGAAGCCAGATCGTAAAGGTCCAGACGATCACAAAGAGGGTGATATCGAAAGTTTTTTTTGCAGAGATTCGGTGTGACTTTACCATTCCTGTATCTTTTGACGAATTACACCTCTATTTCTTCCCTGTCAATCTTTAAAGATCACTTCATAGGCTTCCCGAATAGGGGGTTCTGAGAACAGCCCCATAAATTTGACCAGCTGTTCCTGAAAAAACCGGCTTTCTTCGGTCTCTATCATATCTTCTTCTGTTTCCCACAGGGTGATTGGGAGGCACATGCTTGTTTTCTCGTCACACAAGAGTAAAGCCCCCGAGTACCCTTTTTTGTCTTTGCACATGGGAATAACACTTTCTTTAAAAAGCTTGGCTACGCGGCCGGTTTGATTTTCCTGGATATGCATCCTGAGGAGGCGTGCAAACATGATTTTCCTCCTTAAAAAGAAAACTCCTTCATGGATCGATAATAATTGTCGGGTCTGACATATAAATTTTATTGTTTGCATAAACGGCAACCGTGTATTTGAATTCCAGCGGGTATCCAGTGGCGGTAGCATTGGCACGGATGTCAAATATCCCTGATTCTCCTGTTTTCATAAAACTCTCTTGGACAAAAGGTGTTTTTAATCCGAAATAGACAGTGAATGGTTTTTTTCCGCATCTCCATTCAACATTGTCATTGTGTTTGACATGAAGAGGATCTGGGTCGCAGATGACCTTCCCACGCTTTACTTCAATCTTAATTGTGTGATTTTTCACATCGACCTCCTTTTGCTTTCCCCTTTTCACTGGAGAAAGCTTATTTATTATTAAGTTTTACCTCATTTGTTATGCTTTTGAATCGAGGATCCTTCTGGAAATCTGCAAGGTCGGGGTCCATGAGCAGATAGTCCAGATCACCACCGTTTTTTAAATATTCTTCAAGAACTTGAAGGGCATTGTCGCGATCCCCAATAATATCAAATATCTGAATGGCTTTCTTTAAAATTTCCACATCCTTGGGTTTTGATAAAAGGACATCATCTATCACTTTTGATGCATTCTCCAATTCACCAAGGGCTGCGCAGTAATATGCAAAATGAGTCCTGTCAGAACTATCCGTGGGATTGATATTCAATTCTTCTTGTACTAATTTTTTTGCTTTTTGATAATCCGAACGGATTTGAGCTTCGGAATGCTCTTTTGAGTAACGTCGGGAGTCGGCCAGATTTCCCCAAATTATATGGTTTTTTCCACTGTACTCCAATGCCTCTTCGTATGTGCTAACAGCTTCTGTGAATTTTTTTTGAAAAAAATAGACAGTTGCCAGGTTGTTGAATGCGCTTCCGTTCAGTTGGATGGCGAGTGCTTTTTTTAGAGTAAGCTCGGCCAGATTAAAGCGACCTAATGTCAGATACATTCCACCTAGATTGTAATAACCACGGAAGTTATCAGGTGTCAACTCTGTCACTTTTTGGAACATTTTTGCGGCTTGTTCAAATTGACCGGAACTTCTGTAGAAATATCCGAGTTGATTGTATCCCCCCCAGTAGTTGGGCTGCAAGTTAATAGCTATGTTGTAACTCTCTTCAGCGACATCCATCTCACCCAGATTCTGGTAGGTTCTTCCCAGCTCTCTATAGGATTGTGGGTTATCGGGTTCGATCTCAATAGCTCTTTTTAATTCATTGATAGCTTCTTCATTATGACCGGTGTCCCTATAGATTATGCCAAGTGTGATATGAACAGGAGCCAGATCCTCGTTTTTCTGCACCGCTATCTGTCCGTACTCCTGAGCCTTTTGCGCCGATTCAATCTCCTTGGTCAGTTCCCATTTTTGCCAGTAAGCTTCGCCCAATCCGGCATAGGCGAGAGCATAATCGGGATCATTATCGATGGAGCGGTTGAACAGTTCTATAGCTAGATCGAGATTTTCTTCTTTTTCATATCGCTGCAGATAGCCACGAGCTGAAAGGTAAAAATTAGAAGCTTCTTGATTGTCGGTGCTTCCCTTGGTCATTTCTGCCTGGATTTGCGGTGTCATTTCTATTCCCAACATGGCGATGGAATGTTTCACAAGAGAATCAGCCAGGCCATTTGTATCATAATCGAGTATTGCCGAATCCTTCTGACGGAGAATTTCAGGGTCAACCAAATTGATAATGAGACATCTTTTTGCATCTATGACTTGAAGAGAGATGTCTAGGACAAGGTTGATGCTATTAAATATTTCGTGAGCTTCACTCGCACTTCTAATGTCTTTCTCTACAACATCTCTACTTGGGATCATCCAGAAGGTCTCATCTATCAAAGATATGGTTGTGAGCTTACTGGAGAGATATTCCATCAATCCGGCGCAGTATTCGATTTCATCTTGCTGTCCGCCAACAATTTTGAACGGGATGACAACCAGGCCTTTTTGTTCGGGTGTTTTTTGAGGCAAAATCCAGTCTTTGAGGATTTGAGGAACAGGTGTAAAAAGAATGGTTGCAAGAAGGGCTAAAACAACAATTGAGATAGGGGCTCCTTTTCTGAAAAAAGGCTTTCTGATCAAACGTGGGATTCCTCTTACCTGCATGGAGAGGGTGGCATGATCTGAAGTTATTTCTCTTTTTAATCGCTCGAGATCCAATCTGAGGTCGGCAACGGACTGATAGCGCTCTTTTAATTTTTTTTGCAGGCACCGATCGACAATATTTTCAAATAGATAAGGGAGATTGCTGCGATAGGTCGACATAGGTTCATGTTTCTTGTTCTGGATGGCATAGAGTATGACCTGGTCGTTCGCTCCTTGAAACGGCAGACGCCCGGTAAGCATTTCATAAAGAACCACTCCAACAGACCAGATGTCTGACCGAAAATCGATGGTTTCCCCACAGGCTTGTTCGGGAGACATATATGATACCGTCCCCATGACCATGGTTGTCTTGGTGATTTTGGTGGCGCCTTCAAGTTTGACTAGGCCAAAATCCATAATTTTAACCTGGCCTTTGGGGGTGACCATGATGTTAGAGCTTTTTATGTCCCGGTGGATGACTCTGTTTTCATGGGCTTCTTGAAGACCCTCGGCCATCTGACAGACAATGTCCAGGGATTTCCCCACATTCAGGGATGACATACCGATGAGGTCTCTTAGGGTTGTTCCCTCAATATATTCCATGGCAATAAAGGTCTTGTTTTCAATTTCATTAATCTCATAAATTGTATTGATATTTGGATGATTGAGTCCGGCCGCTGTTTGAGCTTCCTGGATGAAACGGGTTTTTGTTTCTTCGCTTCCCAGTTTTTGGGGAGAGATGAATTTGAGAGCAATAGAGCGTTTGAGCTTGGTATCTTCTGCTTTGTAGACGTGGGCCATTCCGCCTTCGCCGATCTTTTCGAGAATTTTGTAATGAGAGATCGTTTCGCCGATCATGGTGTTCATTTCCAAGGCCATTATCAAGTTTGAGAGAAAAAATGTGACAAATATTCAGGCATTTCCCTTACGCCGTAAATATCCCTCCCTAAGATGGTCTTTTTATAACAAAGTCTTTTTTCAAAGTCAATGAGATGAGCTGACGGTAAAAGAGATTTTTTGTCATAGAGTACTTCTTGCCATTCAATTCCGGTTTTATTACTCTTTGAACATGAAACTCTGCACTAAGAGCATAACAATTCTGACATTAGGAGTTTGTCCCGGATAAGAACGGCGATGAACTTCCTGTCCTGGTGGTTTTACTCGTTCTTACGGTGGTATTTTTCCTAGTTCGCTTTGTGTTGGGAAAAATTAAATTGATTAAACTAAATTGAGTATTCCTACAATTGTTTTTTGACAATCTTAATTTCCTAAAGATATAATCGTTGATGTTTGAATTTCGAATAATCCATTCAGGAATATTCAGGAGGAATTATGAGTAAAGGGAAATTTTCTTCTAATGTAATAATTCTGTTTGTCTTGATCTTCATCAGCTTTATCTCGTGTAAAAAGGAAGTGGCAGAACCTGTGCCGCCCGCTGACCTTGTCCTTCTTGACGGGGATATCTATACAGTCGATGAGGACAATCCCAGAGCCCGCGACATGGTCATTACCGGGAACACCATCACGGCTGTGTTTAATGTTGATGGAGAGGCCGATAAATATATTGGGGAAAATACTCGGGTTATCGACCTAGGGGGGAAATTTGTCACACCGGGAATAATAGACGGGCATGTTCATTTCAACCGGGCCGGAGCCCTTATCAATGATGCCAATTTGATGATGGTTTCAGATGAAGAGGGATTAAAAACAGAAATCGATCGGGTTGTAGAACTTCTGGAC
>JAUWVG010000465.1 GCA_030617525.1 Candidatus Aminicenantota bacterium
AATCCCTTATCTCCGGGAGAAACCATGATGTCACAGGTGCTTGTTCCCAGAATTTTTACGAGTGTCCCCTCTTTCACTCCCGCACCGACCGCTCCCATGTGGGCATCGAAGGCTCCAACGGCTATGGCAGTGCCTGGCTCCAATCCCAGTTCATCGGCCCACTCTCTGCAAAGGAGTCCCGCTAACTGATTTGAAGAAACAGCTTTTGTATAGAGTCTGTCTCTCAGTTCTCCGAGATCGGGATCGAGGCCGGAGAGAAATTCTTTATCGGGCAGTCCCCCCCACGTTTCGTTATACAGGGCCTTATGCCCTGCCGCACAGATACTGCGAACGATAGAGTCCGGTTTTGTATTACCGGCGAGGACGGCAGGGATATAATCACATATTTCGACAAAGCTGTATGCTGCCTTAAAAACTGCGGGAGATACGTTTTTACAGTGCAGGATTTTGCTCCAGAACCACTCCGATGAATAGATTCCCCCTATCTTGGCTAAAAAATGAGGCCTTTTTTTTGCAGCCAGATCCGTGATTTGGGCAGCCTCGGCAAAGCTGGAATGATCTTTCCAGAGCCAGACCATCGCATCCAGATTGCCCTTAAACTCAGGGGTTTGAGACAGCGGCAGGCCTTCTTCATTGACCGGCATAGGACTGCTTCCGGTGGTATCGATGCCAATACCAATGATCCGGGTGGGATTAAAACTCGAGTCGGCTTCTTTGGCCCGATCGATTGCACTTCGAACACTTTTTCGCATACTAAAAAGATAATCTTCCGCATTTTGTCTGGCGACATTGGGGTTCTTGGGATTAAGAAAAATTCCCTCTTGTCCGGAAGGGTATGGAACGACTTGGCTGGCTAATTCTTGACCACTATCCAAGTCTACAATTAAAGACCGGCAGGAGTTGGTCCCAAAATCTAATCCCAGTGAGTATGTTTTCATTTTATTTGGCGATCACTAGAGGTGAAAAGGAAATCAGAATGGTTGCGATAATGGCAAGAACGACAAAAGACAGCACCAGATCCCGCGTCGTCCAGCTCTCACGGGAGGCTTTTTTATCCTCGGCCATAGTGGTCCCATAGGTTAGCCCATTGATTTTTTCAAAGGAGGGAGCCCGGCTGAATGCACTGAATACGATCATCAGCGCGATGCACACCAGAAATAAATAAACACAAAAATACAAGAAATTGATATCTGCAAAAGTAAACAGCCAGCCGCTGAGATGCTTTTTGTTGAGTTCAGCAATCAAGCGGAGAATTCCGATCATGAATCCCCCTATAAGCGCCGCATGAGCACCTCTGGCATTGATCCTCTTCCAGAAGATCCCAAGGAGAAAAACGGCTGCAATCGGTGGTGCCAGGTAGGCCTGTACGCTCTGCAAATAATGGTATAACTCTCCCGAGATAAATTTCATGAACGGAATCCAGAGGATTCCGGAAACAACAACTATCCCTGTAGCCACACGGCCGACATAGACCAATCGCTGCTCAGAAGCATCCGGCCTGATCTTTTTATAGATATCCATTGTAAAGAGTGTCGAACAGGAATTAAAAACAGCCGCAAGGGAGCTCATGAGAGCGGCCAAAAGGCCTCCCACAACGAGACCTCTCAGGCCCACGGGAAGGAGGAGTTTGACTAGCATAGGGAACGCTTGATCGGATGCGGCCAATTGAAGCTGACCTGTCTTTGAAAGAGCAAAAGCCGTAATTCCGGGGATAAAGAATATAAAAAACGGGAAAAGCTTTAAAAATGAGGCAAAGATGGTCCCCCTCCGTGCCTGGGTTTCACCATGGGCTGCCAATGTTCGCTGCACAATGCATTGATCTGTACACCAGTACCAGATCCCGACGATGGGAGGCGCCAGAACCATGCCCAGCCATGGAAAATCAGGATGATCCAGCGGGAGAAAGAGGTTGAATTTTTGGCTTCCGACAATTGAAACAAGTTTGCCCCAACCTCCGATCTTAATCAATCCCAAAATCGTAACCGTGATCGATCCTATTAATAGGACAATGGCCTGAAGGGTTTCCGTATAGATAACGGCTTTAAGTCCACCCATGACAGTATAGATGCCCGTGAAAAGAACTGTGATCAAGGCACCAGTCCAGAAATCGATGCCCATCAAAGCTTGAAAGACAACGGCGCCGGCGTAAACGGTAACCGAAACTTTTGTCAGAATGTAGGCAACAAGAGATATGACAGAGAGTATCCACCGGGCTGTGGGTGAATAGCGCTTTTCTAGAAATTCAGGCATGGTGAACACACGGCTCCTCATATAAAACGGCACAAACACCCAGCCTAATAGGAGAATACACCAGGCGTGGAGTTCATAATGCCCCATCGCCACACCGCTTTTAGCCGCCGTTCCTGCAAGTCCGACGATGTGCTCTGATCCGATATTTGAAGCAAATATGGATGCCCCGATGACGAACCATCCCACATGCCGGCCGGCTAAAAAATAATCTGTCGGAGATTTCTGTTTTTGCCGGGTCACCCACCAGGCAATCCCAAGCAAAATTAAAAAATAAAGCGCAATAATGATCCAGTCTAAAGTTTGCATTCCCTCCATAATGTTCGACCTTCCTTAATCAGATATGGATTATTATTTACTACTAATCTCCCAATTATGTCAAACAGAAGGAGTCGCCTCTCAATATTTGACATCCCCATTTCCATGATTATATTTAGAGTTCTGGGAAGATTATGGAGAAATAACGGAAAAAAAATCTGAAGAGGATGGAAAAAGCGACATCCGAGGATTTAGCCTTACCGAGTTGTTCATCGAGAAGAAGAATTAGGGCCAGGCCTTCCAAACATGAAAAACTTTCTACAGAATTCAATTAATATCGAGAAAGTTAT
>JAUWVG010000284.1 GCA_030617525.1 Candidatus Aminicenantota bacterium
GACTTCTTTTTCCGGGAAAATGCCTATGACCTGGCCTTGGTCGCTGCGGATAAAATCCGGATATTGACCGGCGATGATTTTGGCCTTGGCAGCAATGACCGGAATGATTGGTTCCGATAATACTGTCTTCCGGACTCCCTCCGGCATATAGGCCCATGCCCGGTCCAGGAGAGGTGATGTGAACGATTGTTGTTGAATCATTAGCGTATTCCTGTCTTCTTCGGCTCTTTCAAGAAGCCGGAAATAACATCCCGGACATCTTGGATTGTGATCCGATGGGATCTTTTTAAACGGCCTATTGGCTCGTTGAAGCGAGTGGTTAATGGAAGCCCGAGTTTTGAGGCTAAAATTCGAGCCGGGATACCTGTCTGTTTTTCGATATCCTTGAGAGTCATCTGGCCGGTGATTAAGAGCCCTGATGGGTCTTCTGCCAGTCGACCCCTGGTGGTTTTGTCTTCATGCTCGGTTTCCTCTGCCTTTGCTTCTTTTGTTGTGACCTGTTTCTCCGGGATTTTAACGGATACAAACTCCCCTGGCATCTCTGTTTGAACGGCTATCAAGGAGGTGATGATATCCCTGACATTTTGAAGGTCGATTCCATGCCGTTTTCCTAATTGGCCTAAAGTTTCTTCCTGTTTGGTCCGTTTGGGGAGGTCCAATTTTTCAATAATGGATTGATGAGGAATCCCTGTGGCTTTTTCCAAATCTGCCAGGGTGACTTGCCCTGTGACAACAATATACCCCTCCCCTTCCTGAGGAAGAGAGGATTCCTGCCTTCCCAAAGCGACTTCTCTTCCCCTTTGTCCGATGCCTTGGTCTGCATATTTTTCTGCATATTTAGGCCAAAAATTCCAGAGGAGGAGGGGAGTGATGAGGCCCAGTAATAAAATTATGAAAAGAGATGTCTGCCAGGTTTTTTTAAATACTTGTTTGGCTTTGCTTTTGATCCATTTCCAACTGAACAAGAGATGGATGAGAACAAGGGCTGTAAAGGCTATAGACAGATAGAAATGAATATTCCCCCAACCATGACGATGCAGGCCGAGGAAATATTTAGAGCTTTCGGCGACAGATGGGCCTTTTGGGATGACGAGACCCAGGAGGAATCCGATTCCGACAATCCCCATGATGAAGATGAAAAGCAAGGTATCAATCAGATACTGCCAATCGCTTTTTTTCATGTCTCTGCCTCCTTTATCTCTTCTTGGCAAACGGACATTCCTATCCATCTAATCTGAACTTGTCCAATTTTCTCCAAACCCTTGGCTGCCTTGGGATCGAAGTGGCCGGTGAGAACTACGTTTTACTTTTCCCCTGGCTGTTCTTTGGCTTTTTTCAATTCTTCCAAACGAGTCTTGATTAGGTTGTGTTCTTCTTTCATTTCTTTGGCTTGTCTTTCAAGAAAAGCGACTTCATCCTCTCGATTGAAGAATGGAGTTGGCTCATCCCAGTAACCACTGTAACCTGCACGCGACCAACCGAGGCCTCTACCGAGGCCCATTCCTCGGCCAAAACCACGACCGAAACTCATCCCTCGGCCCATGCCGTATCCTGGACCTGGGGACATAAAACCCGGAGCGGCATAGTCTGTACAGAAACCCATGCGGCGTCCTGTCATTGGACCCATTCCGATGGGGCCGGTTCTGTCTCCTCTTGGCATACGAATCACCTCCTTTTTGTCTTTCTCTAATTCCTTGTGGATAATAGTTTTTTCGTATTGGTAATGAAAACCATTATCATTAAGAATATAGCTCCCTCTTTTATCTTTGTCAAGTCTTTTTTGGAAGTTGTCAACAGCCTCAATCTTGACAGTCCTATAGGATGGCTGCGATTGTCTTGAGGGGGGGATTGGTATATACTTTTCTTGTATCGCTATTATTTGAGGCAAACATGTCAGATTATACAGAGAAAGAAGCCAAAGCGGGATTGGATGCAGAGCTTCCTTCCATAGAAACATTTCCCAATCAGTTTCCCGACTATGAGATCACCATCACGGTTCCAGAGTTCACCTCGGTTTGTCCGAAAACAGGGCTCCCGGATTTTGGAACTTTGGTACTCCGCTATGTTCCCAAAGACCTTTGTCTGGAGCTTAAATCTTTAAAAATGTACATTCTGGCCTACAGGAATTTAGGGATATTTTACGAAAATGCCGTTAACAGAATTCTTGAGGATATTGTCGAAGCCTGTCAACCGGTCAAGGCCTCTGTGACCGGTGAATTCAGTCCACGTGGGGGGATGAAGTCTGTTGTCGATGCCCACTTCCCCAGATCATCTTAGTTCTAATTGTCGTGAGGAAATTCTTTTGCTTTTTTTTTAAACCTGGATTTTAGCAATATGGAAAAATACAAAAAATTTGGAATATCTGATGCGTTTATGCTTTTCGCTATTCTGCTGTGGTCCATAAATTTTTCTTTTGTTAAAGTGGCTTTGATTGAATTTACTCCACTGGGATTCAACGGGATTCGCCTCATTTTTGCCTCGCTTTTGCTTGTCTTTTTTCTTTTTATCAGGCGAGAGAGTTTCCGGATCAAAAAGACCGATATCTGGAAATTTGTGGCTCTTGGGCTTGTTGGGAATACCGCTTACCAGATGCTCTTCATCCACGGCATCTATTTTACGACAGCCTCTAACTCCGCCATCATCATCGCGATAACTCCTATTTTTATTGCCCTGTTGAGTTTGTTCCTGAAGCATGAGAGGTTAAATTGGGCCGCATGGGCCGGAATCTTCATTTCTTTTATCGGATTCTATTTTGTTTTAACAAAACAGCCAGGGAGCCTATCCCTCAACGGAAAAGGGGCTCAAGGTGACTTAATGATTCTTATTGGAACCCTTTGTTGGGCTGTTTACACAGTGTTTTCCCTGCCTCTTCTCAAGAGGATTTCGCCTTTAAAGCTCACGACACTCACAATGATTACCGGAACGGTCTTCTTTGTCCCCTTTTGTGTAAAAGACATGATCCAGCTGCCCTACGCTCAAATCTCGCTTAAAGCCTGGGCTTCTCTGGCATTTTCCGGGCTATTTGCTCTCTCTGTGTGTTATGTGATCTGGTACGCTTCTGTTAAAAGAGTGGGCAACAGCCGTACGTCGATTTATGATAACCTTATTCCAATCTTCACGATATTTTTTGCCTATTTTTTGCTCGATGAGCGGATGACTCTTCTACAGGGAGTGGGAACACTTGTGATTCTTTGTGGTGTCTATCTTACGCGTTCCGGCTATCGCTTCTTTGGGCGGAGATAGAAGAAAAATTGTTCTTTTTGTATTATTAAAAGCAAGAGTTCTGCAAAGTGATGAGAAACCACGTTGCGCTTTCCCCAGCGAGTAAAGCTCACTCGATCTCCGTCCTCGCTCTCATCTCCCTCGCAGGAGATGAACCATGCCCGCTCGTCCTCCGATACGGATTTCTCCATCATCTTCGCATCACTCTCTGTTTTAATAATACAAAAAAAGAAATAATACTTTGTGAACTATTGTTTGATTCTATGGTAAAAACTTTCTACAATGAGGGAAATGGTTCTTGTCGAAATCCTCAAATCTATGCGTCCCTACCAGTGGACTAAAAATCTTTTTGTTTTTGCTCCGCTCATTTTCTCGCAAAACATATTTAATGCTCCCTATCTTTTCAAAACAGTATTGGCCTTCGCCCTTTTCTGCCTTCTTTCGGGAGCCGTTTATATTTGGAACGATCTTAGAGATATTGAAGAGGACAAACTCCATCCCGTCAAATCACAAAGACCGCTGGCGTCGGGCCGGTTGGGAAAGACACCTGCCACGACGGCATTTGTTTTTTTCAGTTTAGTGGGCTTAGGATGTGCCTTTCTTTTAAACTTAACTTTTTTTATCCTGGCCTTGGCCTATTTGCTCCTCCAGATCTTTTATTCTGCATGGTTGAAACATGTCGTGATCCTGGATGTGCTGCTGATTGCAACCGGCTTCCTTCTCCGGGTGAGTGCCGGCGGTGTGGTCATTATGGTGGATATTTCCGAGTGGCTTCTCATCTGCACCTTTCTTCTTGCTCTGTTTATTGCATTGAGCAAGAGGAGGCATGAGCTTGTTTTGCTTGAAGAAGACGCGAGCAGTCACAGACCCATCCTGCAGGAATACTCTCCCTATCTCCTCGACCAGATGATTTCGGTTGTCACGGCCTCGACGGTTGTTGCCTATTGCCTCTATACGATTTCTGAAGAAACAGTGGCCAAATTTGGTTCCTCCCGGCTCATCTATACCGTTCCATTTGTCCTCTATGGGATCTTCCGCTATCTCTATTTGATCCACAAAAAAGGCGAGGGAGGCAGTCCCGAATTCTTAATCCTTAAGGATAAGCCCTTTTTGGCAGGAATCCTTTTATGGATTGCTTCGGCAATTATCATCCTCTATATTAGGATTTGAAAATGAACAAACCAAAAGTTGTTGTGTTGAGAACATCTCCCAATACGGTCC
>JAUWVG010000401.1 GCA_030617525.1 Candidatus Aminicenantota bacterium
CCTGATCTCATTTCTGATCCGGGCCCACTTCCACTCCAGTATATCTGTCGGGACAACGCGGACTTCATGGCCGTCTTCTTCAAGTACAGCGGCAATGTAAAGCAGACCCAGAGGAGGCATAGAGGATCCCTTAGACCAGCGCTCGGCAAAGTACCCCCCTGGAGGAACGAAGAGTTGGACTTTCACTTTCTATCCTGCTTTATTTTTTTCCATTCTGACCGAGAAGATAGTCGTAATACTGGGTTCGGCCATCGTGGTTCCATAGATGTAATCGGCAACTTCCATGGTTTTTGAATTGTGAGTAATGATGATAAATTGTGTCTGAGTCTTGATCTTTTTCATAAGATTGAGAAAGCGGCTCAGGTTGGCTTCATCCAGAGCGGCATCCACTTCATCGAGAATGCAGAATGGAGTGGGTTTGTAGCGGAAAAGAGCAAAAAAGAAGGCCAGACTTGTGAGCGTCTTTTCTCCTCCTGAGAGAAGACTGAGACTCTGCAACCTTTTTCCCGGCGGTTGAGCGATAATGTCCACTCCGCTTTCCAGGGGGTTGGTGGGATCGGTGAGTTTAACCTCCGCGCTGCCTCCCTCAAATAAAAGACTGAAGACTTCTTTGAAGTAGTTGTTAACCGCCTCCAGTGCTGTTACAAATTGGCTTTTGCTTTCTTTGTCGATCTTAGATATAGCTTCTTTAGTGGCATCAATGGATTCTCTTAAGTCTTTCTGTTCCTGTATCAGAAAGTCGTAGCGCTGCTGCTGAATTGTGTATTCCTCTTCAGCCATGAGATTGACATTACCAATTCTTTGAAGCTGATCCTTACGGGTTTCGAGTTCTTTCTCGATATTTTCATCAGGAATAATGTCTCCCGAAACCTCCTCTTTGACTTCCTGGAGTGTTTTCCGGAGTTCCTGCCAGCATGACTCTTCCAGGTTGACAACGTCCCGTTCGATCTCTGCTTTTTTTATCTCAGACTGAACTCGTGTATCTTTTGTGCTTTCATGATCTATCTTTTGTTTATCCAGCAAATCCTCCCATTTCACCTGGTCGGCCTGAATCTCTTTGAATTTGGTTTCGCTTTGAGCCAGTTCTTTTTCCTTCTGCTTAATCTGACTGGCAAATTTTGTGATGTCGTTTGAAATTTTTGTGAGGATATCCTGGAGTCCAAGTTTTTGTTTCTCAGAATCCTGCATCTCTAGGTTTAAAGTGCGCGTTTTGGACGATATTTTTTTTGTCCTTTCATCAATCGTTTGTATCCGGTCTTTGTGGATGCTGATCTTTTCTTTAAGTATGTCGGTTTGAGATTTGAGCTCAAAAAAATCGTTTTTTTCCTCCGCCGCTTTTTCTTGGAGTTGATTTATCGCGTGCTCTTCTTCTGCCATTTTCTGTTTAAGGGCGTTGTCCGTGCTTTCAAAATCTTCTACTTTGGCGGAGATTGAGGAAAATTTTTCATTTATGGAATTTCTATCCTGGGACAAAAGGCCAATTTCTTTTTGGATGAGAATGAGGTTAGTCTCAGTTTTTTCTTTATCTAGCAGAATGAAGCTTTTTTCTTTTGTCTTGGCATCCATCTGTTTTTCGATCTGGTGTAGTATTCCTTCAGATTCTTCTTTCTGATGTGCCAAACGTTGTTTGTCTCTTTGCTTTTCCTCGATCTCTAGAGCGAGAGGGATGAGTTTTTCGTCAAATCCCTCTATTGTGTTGGTGAGAGTTTTTATTTCTTGTTTAAGAGCAAGAAGACCTTCTTTTTTTTCTCCCATGTTGAGAAGACCTGAAGAGTAGAGAACATCCCCATTCACAGTAATGTAGTTTACGTTTGAGTAATGAAGCCAGAGTTCCACTGCATCTTTTATGTCTTTCACGATGGCGGCATCTCTCAGAGAAGATAGGTGGTCTTTAATTTTTGGATGAGCTTTTATTTTGGTTTTTAACCTTCCGAGAACTCGTCGATCCTGGAAAACTTCTGAAGGGGGGGCTTCTTTGTATACAGAATTCAGGAGAAGGAAGTTACCTTTAATATTTTTTTCTTCCAACGCTCTCTGCAATTCATGTGCTTGGACGATGTGGGCTTTTGCTTCCTCTCGCCAGAATATATCAACAGCGGGAGTGTACTCTGTTTCGCTTTCAATTAAATCCGCCAACAGACCTAAGGATGAGGGGACCTCGGTTGATGAGCCTGTGCCTGTTTCCTTTTCAAGGAGCTGCTCGAGTGCGTGGATATGGTGGAGAGCCTTGTCTTTATGTGTCTCAAAATTTGTTTGTTGAGCTTTGAGTTTATCGAGTGAATCCGCCAGCTTTTCAGCGGCCTTTTTTTTGTCTTTAAGACTTTCCTGTCTTTCTTTGAACTTTTGACTTTCCCGCTCTATCTCATTCCCAAGAAGAGCCAGCGTTTTTTCAGTTTGTTTGAGTTCTGTTTTTTCTTCTTCAAGCTTGGACTTGAGTTTTTCCTCTTGACGCAGGAAGAGTTCCAGCTCTTTTTCATATTTGGCTTTTGAATTCCTGGATTCTGTAAGTTGAGCGATGTTTTCCAGGGAATTTGACCTCAGTTTTTCGATGTGTTTTTGATGAGCTGCGATCTTTTCCTGAACAGTCTGGCTGGTCTTATCGAAGGATTTCATGTCTACAAGTTTTTGATCTAGAGAACTGGACAATATCTGGATATTCTTCATGATGTCTTCTTTTTCTTTTTCTATGGATGAGCTTTCCTGCTTGAGTTCTTCCTGGATTTCTTTGTCCCGTTTCTTTTTTTCCTCGATGAGATCGATTCTTTTCGTTTCTCTTTCTCTTTCAGTCTCCGATTGAGACTGCTGGTTTTTTTTAAGATAAAGGTTTTCCTGGTCTTTTTTGTTTGCTCTTTCGAGTTCCCACAATTCTTTTCTTTTATCTGCCAGAGCCTTTTCAGTGTCCTTCAACCTGCGTTGAGTTTCCTTTTCCATACTGGAGTAATTCTGGTAGGCGGTTATTGAATCGTGTTGAGTCTTTTCTGCCAAGTTGATTTTTCCTCTGTAGTGGAGAAGAGTGAGCTCCCGAATTTTCTCTCGCAACTCTCTATATCGTATGGCTGAATTGGCCTGTCTTTTTAAAGAATTTTTAGCCTTGGACACTTCTGCAATAATATCTTCCAAACGTATCAGGTTTTGCTCGGTGTTTTCCAGCTTGAGCTCGGCCAGACGTTTTTTGTCTTTATAGAAGGCTGTACCTGCAGCTTCCTCGAGAAGAGTTCTCTTCTCAGTGGGTTTGGATGAAAGGAAAATCCCAATACTGCCCTGTTCGATCACAAAATACTGTGAATCTCCGATTGCATTTTTGTAAAGAGTATTCTGAATGTCTTTTAGCCTGACCAGCTTTCCATTCAACCGGTACTCACTTTCTTTCGAGCGAAAGACTCTATGGCATAAGCGGAGTTCTTCGTCCTCGTTTGCCAGGACGAGTGTGACATCGGCCATGCCCATGGGAGCGACTTTGGTATTACCGTTAAAGATCACATCTCCGCTCCGTTCTCCCCTGAGTGCTTTGA
>JAUWVG010000022.1 GCA_030617525.1 Candidatus Aminicenantota bacterium
GAATCTCTTTACTAATCAATAATTTGGGGCTACAATAAACCGCAAATAAAAAAATGCCGACATTTGAAGAAGAATTTTTGCGACTTCGCCCCACAGTGGCAAAAATCACTTCCTTTACATTGATGGGAAAAAAACTTGTGGTCAAGGGAAAAGAGAACATTGTCCAACTGGGACCAAATATCATTGTTGGCAATCATATCGGAAATATTAAAGATGTTGCCACTTTACTTGAGATCGTTCCCCGGCCCATATTTTTTGTCGCCAATCAGATGCTCTTCGATAAAAAGGAATTGAATTTTTTAATCCGGAAACATCTGAAAAGATACCTGAGAGATTTTGGACTTGCTGTGGACCTCCTTGTCAAACCCGTTAAGACAATTTTTGTCAATTTTGTCACAGAAAATATTTCAAAAGTGGGAACAATCCCCGTAGACCTCTATCAGGGAAAAAAACAAGCTGTGAAAAAATGCCAAGAATATTTGGAGAAAGGAAGAGCGATCATCGCTCTTCAGGGAAGAGGCCGGATTATGAAAAGAGATCCACACCCTTATGTCCCTGAATTCAGAAAGGGTGCTTCTATCATGTCCTACAACTTGTATATGGAAAAGGGGATTTCTGTCCCTGTGACTCCAGTGGCATTCTATGGAACGCATAAGCCCTTTGTCACTCCCTCCAAAGTCAAGGTCAATGTCGGTGAACCTATGTTTATCGCCGATTATTTAGAAAAAAGTTTTGTTGACACAATTCAAAGGTTCAGGATTGCCATGGAAGAAAGAGTTAAATCACTCTTTCATGAAATCTTAAAGAGTTGGTAAGCCAGGTCAGTCTAACTATGGGGTTTTGGCGTATTTGGAGATGACCTCAGTATTGATCTGAAAGAAAAGGTCATATTTGATGTTGAACCCCTTTTTCTCCCTCATTTTTGTCAGATAGGAGCTGAAGAATTTGTTTTTTTCTGCTTCCAGGATGATCTCTCTTTCTGCGTCTTTATTAGCTTCAAAGTTCTCTTTGGTCACAGTTTTCCGGTCGAGCACGCGCACCAGAGTGTATCCATTATCGAAGGCAACAGGCTCGCTTACCTGTTCGAGGGGAAGAGAGAAAGCCAGGTTGTCAATGTCTGCATTATTGCCGATCACTCCGATATATTGATTTCGCTTATGCTCCTCGATAGTTTTGTACTCGAGATCGAAGTCCTCTGAGAGTTTGACAAAATCTTTTCTGCCAAATTCCGCCCGGACTTGTTTGATGGTCTCAAGGGCTTTAGCTGTTTTCCTGTTTTCGATGAGGCCATCATTCACCTCTTCTTCAACCTCTTCAAATTCTGCAGGGCGTGGGGCTTCCACTTTTTTGAGCTGGGCAATACCAACACCTCTGTATGTAAAAATGGGAGTCGATATGGCGTCTTCTTCCAACTGGAAAATGGAAAAACTGATCGACCCGGAAGGATCGATGTCTTCAATGGAATCTCCCTCCTTGAGGAGTCCCGAGCTTTGTATTTGAAGTCCAAGCTTTTGGGCTGCGAGGTTTAAGCTTTTTTCTTTTCTGGCGGCCTTTTCAAGTCTGGCGGCTTTTCCATCTACAAAATCTCTTGCTTTCTCATCCCTGAGGATGGATGTGATTCTTTCGGTGACGTCTTCCATAGGCTGTTGCTTTGTGGGCTCCTTTTGTGTGACCTTGAGGATGGAAACTCCATCCGTGAGCTCAATAGGGCTGGACACGGCTCCGGCAGCCAATCCTGCAATCTCGTCTTGTTCAGGCGCAGGGAGACTTCTCCAATCAAAAAGGCCCCAGTCTCCTCCATCTATGCCCTTATCATCTTTCGAAAAAATCTGTGCTAAGGAGACAAAGTCTTCTCCATTGTTGATCCGGTCCAAAATTCCCTGGGCCTCGGTTTTTACCGCGTCCATTTCTTTATCATCTAGAGGGAGAAAGATTCGGCTGACTTTGACTTTTTCGGGATCCTGGAACTGCGTCAGATTATCCTGATAATACCTGGCTATCTCGGATTCTGCCAATTCCATCTCAGCTTTCACATCATCAGTGACAAAAAACACGTAGTCGACTTCTCTTCTCTCCGGGATCTTATACTCCTCTTTTTGGCCTTCATAAAAGGTCTTAAGTTCTTCTGGTGTAAACTCTTCTTCTATCTCAATCTTTGTCGTTTCGCTGACGATGTACTCCAGCTTGGCAGTTTCATTACTGTGTTTGTATGCTTCCCAGAGGTCATCGGGAGAGATGGTCACACCGGATGTGATGACTTTCACAACCTTTTCTATCCTGATGTCTCTTTTTAAGCCCTCTTCAAATTCAGAAAGATTGATTCGATTCCACTCAAGGATATTTTTGTACTCTTCAAAGCCTATGAATCTCCCGTCCTTCTGAAAGACAGGGTAACTTCTGATCTTTTCAGCCACTTCTTCATTTGTTGCCTCAATCCTCAATTCTTTTGACGCTTGGAGTAAAAGCGTTTGCTGAATGAGTTGTTCGAGGACTTGCTGAGGAATATTAAGCTGCTGGATGAATTGTGTGTCTAATTCAGAGAATTGTTCTCTCATATTTTCAAGCTGCTGCTGGAGAGTCTGGTAGTAAAGACTGGCTGAAATTTTTTCCCTCCCCACTGTCGCTAGTGTCTTGGACGCTCTATTTCCACCGAGTTCTCCTCCACCACCCCAGATGGCAAATATGGATACAATAAAAGCGGCAATAACAAACCACAGTATGGGAGCTAGAGATTTCACATTCTGTCTCATCGATTTTAGCATTGTTTTACCTCATTTATTATTCTTTCAGGAGATATCTGGATATCACGAGTCGCTGGATTTCAGATGTTCCCTCATAGATCGAAAATGCTCGGGCGTCTCTAAACAGCTGTTCGACTATATATTCTCTAGAGTATCCATACCCACCATGAATCTGAAGGGCAAGATAGGCGATCTTGTTAGCTGCTTCGGAAGCAAAGAGCTTGGCCATAGAGGATTCCTTGGCGAAGGGTTTGCCCTTATTAAAAAGGAGGGCGGCCTTATGTGTGAGAAGACGGGCGGCTTCTGTTTGAGTCGCTATATCTGAAATCATGAACTGTATGGCCTGGAGACCGGATAAAGTGGTTCCAAATGCTTCTCGGTTTTTGGCATATTTTACGGCTTCATCCAGAGCACGCTGTGCTAAACCTACCGATTGGGCTGCAATTCCGATTCTTGAATGGTCGAGACATTGGAATGCGATGGCTGTCCCTTGGCCCTCTTTTCCGAGCAGATTTTCCGTGGGTATGCGGCAATCTTCTAGGGAAATTTCGGCTGTGGGAGATGCATGAAGCCCCAGTTTTTCTTCGATTCTGGTCACATGCAAGCCAGGAGTATTTTTATCCACGATGAATGCACTGAATTTCTTTTTTTCATCTTTTTCTGTTTTGGCAAAAAGGATCAGCGCATCTGCCTCTCTTCCGTTTGTTATCCAGGATTTTGTGCCATTCAGCACATAAACATCCCCATCCCTTTTGGCTCTTGTTTTCAATTGGGTGGCATCTGATCCCGCATCCGGTTCAGTTAAACTAAATGCTCCGAGTGTTTGCCCGGAAGCCGCTAGGGGAAGATATGTATCCTTCTGGCTTAGTGTGCCAAATGTGTTGATGGCATAACAGAAAAGTGAACAATGGACTGAGATAATCACAGAAAAAGAGGAGAGTGCTCTTCCAATTTCCTCAAGTGCAAGGATGAAGGAGAGTTCATCCGTTTGAGTGCCGCCAAATTCTGTGGGAACAGTCATGCCCAAAATTCCCAGCTTCGCTATTTTCTTGAGGAGTTCTTTGGGGAATTCGTGCTGATCTTCCAGGGCTTTTCCCTGGGGTATAATTTCGTTATTCGCAAAATCTCTCACCATTTGTTGAACGAGTTTTTGTTCTTCCGTCAGTTCAAAATCCATGTTATTTTATAGTTCCCTTTTTTTCTTTTTCGTGTACGTCTTCGTTCATGAAGTGCGTGGAGAGCCTGTCATACGTTGTGTTCAGATCTTCAATGAAGAGCTTGGTCTTCCCAACGAGAGGCATAAAGTTGGAGTCGCCAGTCCAACGAGGGATGATATGAAGATGGTAGTGATCGGCAACCCCAGCCCCGGCACTGTGTCCGATATTCATGCCGGCATTAAACCCGTGCGGCTTGTAACGCGTTCTTAATATCTTAAGACACAGCTTGAGAAAATCTCCAAGTTCATCTGTGGTTTCTTTTTTTGCCTTTTCTATAGTATCGAGGTGTTCATAAGGTGCAATCATGAGGTGTCCCGGCGTGTAAGGGTATTTGTTCAGGAGAATAAAATTCTGGGATCCTCTGAAGAGAATAAAGGCCTCTCGATCATTTTTCTGTTCGAGAGCACGGCAAAAAATGCATTTTTTCATTTTGAAAACATTTTTGACGTATTTTTCTCTCCATGGAGTAAAAATATATTCCATTATTTATTGAATAGATTTTTCAAGTGTTTACTGGGTTTAAAGTAAAGCACTTTTTTGGATGGAACCTGGACCGGTTCTCCCGTACGGGGATTTCTTCCAGAACGGGCTTCTCTTTGTCGAAAACGAAAACTGCCAAACCCTCTCAGCTCGATTTCTTCCCCCCTTTCTATGGCTTCTTTAATGGTCTGAAAGAAGAGGTTTACTCCGGTTTCGGCCTCTTGTTTAGAAATATCCATTTCTTTTGCGATTTTGTTGATTAAATCAGCCTTTATCATTTTTTCCCCTCCTTTTTGCTTTTCGTTGTTTTGGCAGTGGTGATTTTATCAAATTGGTCTTTCATGATGTCGCCAAGAGTATGGCGTTTGTCTTGCCCATCCATGTACTTTTGATAATCCCGTTTCTGCATCTCGAGTTGAGCTTGCCTGAAACTGAGTGAGATTTTCTTATCCTGCTGGCTCATCTTTAGGATTTTTGCAGATTTTTCATCTCCAACAGAAAACAGTTCGGACGGATTTTCGATTTTTTTATCATCCAGTTCAGAGAGAAAAATAACGCCTTCAATTCCTGGAGTAATTTCTGCGAACACACCAAAATCCACGATCCTAACAATCTTGACTTTAACGAGATCTCCAACTTTTTGACGATCAAAGAAGTCCTCCCAGATATCTCCCTCCAGCTGCTTAATCCCAAGAGATAATTTTTGTTTGGCTACATCAATATTAAGGATAATGGCTTCAGTCTCTTCTCCAATTTTCAACTTGTCGGAAGGATGTTTGATTTTTTCCCAACTGATATCTGAAATATGGATCAGTCCTTCGATGCCTTTTTCCACTTCTAAGAATGCCCCAAAATCGGTGATGTTTGTGATTTTTCCTTTGATTCTGGATCCAGGACTGTAGGCCTGCTGGAATATTTCCAGGGGATGAGGATTGACCTGCTTCAAACCCAAGGAAATTCGTTTTGCCTTCGCCTGTATGGAGAGAATGGCCACGGTAACATCTTCTCCAGTTTTAAGGACTTTCTTAGGGTGGACCATTTTCCTAGACCAGGACAGGTCTGAAATGTGAATCAGTCCTTCGATGCCTTTTTCCAGTTCAACAAATGCTCCGAAGTCGGTGAGGCTGGTAACTTTTCCCTGAACTTGCTGCTGGATGTGGTATCGGCTTTCGATGTCTTCCCAGGGATCTGGGGCTAACTGTTTTAATCCCAATGAAATTTTTTCCTCTTTTTCGTTGAAGTCGAGAATAAGGACTTCCAAATCTTGCCCGATTTGGAGAAAGGAGGAAGGATGGTTGAGTTTTCCCCAGGAGATATCGGACACATGAAGCAGGCCTTCGATACCTCCGATATCGACAAATGCTCCGAAGTTAGTCAGCGTTTTAACTTGCCCTTTGACTTTTTTCCCTTTGCTCAATTGAGCAAAAACTTGTGTTTTTCTTTTCTCCCTTTCATCCTGGAGGAGCAGTTTTCTCGATACCACAGCATTTTCCGTTTTGCGGTCAAATTTAATGACTTTAAATTTATACCTGTTGCCAATGAGTTTTTCGGGGTCCTTGACAATCTTGATATCTGCATGAGATTCGGGCAGGAATGTATCGATCCCAACATTGACGATATAACCATTCTTTATTTTTTCAATCACTTTTCCAATGATCCAGTTATTGTTTTGATAGGCTTTTTCGAGGTTGTTCAAGGCTTTAACAGCGATGGCTTTTTTTCTGGAGAGAAGCAAGTAACCTTCCTTTGCATTACTTCTTTCTAGCATGGCCTCAACTTCATCACCCGGATTAAAATTTTTTATGTCTAAAGGATCGTCAAAATCCTCAAGGGGAATCATACCTTCGGATTTGAATCCGACATCCACCAAGACATAAGCAGATGTCACTTTTATAACTTTTCCCTTGACCAGTTTCCCCGGAGTCAGTTCTGAAGAACTTATTTGGTATTTATCCAGGAGGTCTTCGTATTCTTGCGAAGACAGTTTTTCTTCTTTTATTGACTTAGTTAGTTCTGACATTGGACGACTTTCTCCCTTTACACGAATCTGAATTATTCATAAAAACTGTCGACACCTTCATTTATCTTCAATGATACCGACTTGATAGCATGATTTTCAGCACTGACTCGTGAATAATCCAGGTTAGCTATTATGACTTTCATTTTTAAAAAATTATGATGAATCATCCTAACCTAGATGGGGTTTCTTGTCAACCCTAAATACAGGTAAAGTCTAAACTTAGCCTCATTTTGGAGGAGCAAGAAATTGCCCGATTCCTTCAATTTTGACACGCTCCATAGACGGCAACCCATGGATGGCAAAAATTTTTGTCGGATCCTCTTCTTGGAGAGCAGAGATGAGAGCTTCTATTGATGCGAGATGCCGGGCTACGCGCAGTTTGAGTGGAATTCCTTCTTCCTTAAATGGCACGAATAGCCGTCCGAGTTTATCGGCTTTGACGTAATTTTTATCCCTTCCCTCAGTGATGAGTGAGGCAGAGGGTTTTCCCTTCAATCGTCCATGAGAGACGTTTGCGGTCTCTAAGAGGACAGCTTTGACCTTAGCAAAATCTCCCCACTCCCGATGACTCAGGCCCCGGAGGTTTGGTGGGGAGGCCTCAAGCCGGAATTCCAAATTGGACAGCTGAAGTTCCATAAAGGCGATAGATGCGATCTCGGCACTGCTTTCATGAAAGACGATGGCGTTGATGACGGGATATTCCGGTGCGGCCTCATGGAGGTCCAGTGCCAGATCAATGTTCTCCGATATTAAAACCTCCATAATTCCAAAAGCGATTTTTTCGGTGAGATTTCCGTTTCTTCTCCCAGGGTAGCTGCGGTTGAGGTTTCGGCATTCTGTCCCTGCCAATTTCTGTCCACTTGGATTGATATAAACGGTGGGATCTGGCCATTGATGTATAGGATTGGTCAAACGGGATCCGTACTTAAACCATCTCTGTCCATCTTGAGTTCTAATGGAAAAACGTTGAGGACTTCCTTCCTGAGGATCGTTATGAGTAAAACCGCTGTGGTTGGCCCAGGGAATGATGATCACCTTTCCGGCTTGAACATGAATGTTTTCAACAAGAAGAATGGCAGCGATAGTGCCGGCAGGTTCATTGGGGTGAGCGCCTCCGAGAATAAGGATGTTTCTGCCTGGTTGTTCTCCTTGAAAGATAAAAACAGGAGTATCCCCGGGAGTTTTCTTGAGTTTGGGAAAATACTCGCTCAGCATTTTGTTTTCTGTTAAACCGCTGCTTGGAAAAATGTGGTCGTCTATATGCATCGACATAAAACTTTTTCCTGAAAAATAGCCTAGTGCCATGGCTCCAAGCAGAAAAACAGAACCGAAAATAAGGTGTCTTTTTATTTTCAACATGATTGTCCTGGATTATTCACATTTTAAGAATTATTCAGGTTGTTTCATTTTATTAAGAATAGACGGAGAAGAAACAAAACGATAATGATGGCTGTGCTGATCTGAGCCCAGAAATTTTTCTCCCGGAACAAATACCAGACTAGATGTATTGTGAGAAAAAGCACGATCAATTGATATAAAATTTTCATTATTCTATAAAATTTTATCTAACAAAGGTGTGAGCAAAAGTACTCCTAATCCCATGGCTAATAAAAATAAAGCGGGGACAATACAAAAGCGAAGGACTTTGAAATAATTGTTTTCTTCTACAACTTGTGCCGCAAAAATGCCCGCCAAGGCTGTAGGCGGCATGAGGTCGCCCAGTCCGGCAATAGCTGAAAGGGCGGCGGATGTGAAAATGGCATTTTTGCTGATCAGAGCCAAAATAAATGGGACGCCCAGGATAGATGCCGATCCGTACGCTGAGACGGCTCCAAACAGAGGCATAGAAACGGCAATACCCAGATAAAGGAAAACGGGAGGGAGCGAGAGAAAAGAGACAATTGTCCAACCTCTTCCCCCTGTTAACGTCATAATCTGGATAAACATGCCAACACCGGCCAGGATGCAGAGGATAGGCATGGCTTCCTGAATTGCGGCCTGCGTCACTTTGAAAAAATTGAACGACCGTCCGCAGAAAAGACCGACAAGGCTTCCCAGAAGAAAGATAGCCGGGATTCCAATATCGGGAATGATATTAAAGGGAAGGCTTTGGATTGCCATCAATACAAAGACGACGATCAGCGGTAAAAAGTGCCGGAATCCATAGTCTTTTGCATAAGATAGAGGGAGGATGGTTTGCATGTGTTTTTGATCTAAAATCTGGATATCCTTATAGCCCAGCCACAGAGAAATAATTATGGCAAGAGGGACGACAATGATCAACAAGGGAATAGTCAGTCCCACATAGGGCATATCCACCCCTCCTCCCATGATCATCACGAGGATGTTGACGGGAGGGGCGAGCATCCCCAAAATTCCTCCCATGGCGATAAAGGCGGCGGTCTTAGCTTTGGGAAGCCCCAGCTTCATAAGCACAGGGGCCACCAGTGCACCGGTGCTCAAAACGGCACATGTCGAGGAACCGGTGATCATTCCTGGAAACATGATGATAACCATGACACTCAGAAGGAGAGAAAATTTTCTCCTATAAAAAGTTTTCAGGAGCAGAGAAGTGATTGTATCCAGTAAACCCGATGCCTGAAGGATTTTCATGAAAATCATGGCGCAGACGATGATGAGGATGGTGTCAAAATAACCAAAACTGCCTTCGACAAGATGGCGCAAGGCCAGCCCTTCACCACCAAGGATGGCTCCGGCCAGTGCCGAAAAGACGAGTGAAACACCGATGGGCAGTTTTAAGGCCATGGCTAAGAAAGCAAAAATGGCCACCATGGCCAGTAAAATCAGTGGTTCTGACATGCTGGTCTATAAAAAAGCATTTTTGAGCGGCTCGAGAGCATCAGCCGCTCTTTCGACCTCTATAAGCGGAATACTGTGTGTATTGCAAATCTCTGTGAAAAGGCCGTCCTTATTCCCGGATTTGACAACAATGACATGTTGAGCAAATGGAAGAACGGTTTTGATCATCTGGTCAGACAAAGTTCCTCTCCGCTGCTCTCCTCCCAAATGGAGGCAGAGAATGGGAATATTGAACTGCTGGGTGGCTTTGATCAAAGATGAGACTCTTTCGTTCTCCTGGGACATATCAAGTCCTGCGGCGCCCAATCCTTTTAGACTTGTGCCGATGACCAGGGCAATGGTTTTAACATCAGCCAGATCCCGGGAGGTTGCTGTTTTAGACAGAGAATAGTTGAGGCCTGCCCGCTTTGCTAAAACCGAGGCCAGCTGAACTTCTGCACTCTGTCCGGCAGAAGTGATCAAAACAGGTTGTTTGAATTGCGGGAATTCTTTCGGGGAAAGAGGGTCAGTTATCAGCAAAATAAAAGCCAGAAAAAGCATAAAAATTGAAAAGTGGGTTTTTTTCATTTTTTTTCCTTCCTGAAACACCTTGATTTTACATGTGTTAAGTGAAGTATCGACATTTTTTATGAATTATTCAGGTTAATAGCCAGCTCCGTATCCGTCTCTTCTTGAATCGGCGCCTCCGTGCATGCCCCTTTTTCTCGGGAGAATCATTAGACCTTGTGCGCCTCCAAAGTAATTGTCGTAATCTTCGCGGATAGTGAGAGTATGCCCCATGGATTCAAGAGTTTGTCTGACCTCAAAAGAAATGCGGGATTCAAGATAGATGTTCCTGGGTTCTCCGCTGACCGAATAGCTGAAAAAACGTGGGGCTTCGATGGCTTCATCCAGGTTCATCTTGAAATTGAAGATATTGATAATGATCTGCGTTAGAGATGGGAAAATCCGTGTTCCACCAGGCGAACCGAGAACAAGGACGGGTTCATTGTCCTTAAACACAATAAGAGGCCCCATGGAACTGACAGGCCGCCTATTGAGCCGGGGTGCATTGGCTGATTCGGGATCTCGTGAAAAATCGTCCATGTGGTTATTCAATAAAAAACCGGTGCCCTGAGGAATAATTCCGGAGCCAAAGAAATGGTTGATGGATTGAGTCAAGGACACAATGTTTCCCTCTTTGTCGCGAACACAAAGATGGGTAGTGCTTTCTTTATCGTTGTCTTTTTCGTCGAATTCTCCATAGGGATAATTATGAAGAGATCGGTTGGGATTGATCTGCTGAGCAATCCGGGCGCCATATTTTTTAGAGAGAAGAGGAGAGACCGGGATAGAAACAAATTCGGGATCGCCAAGGTAGCGGGCCCTGTCTGCAAAAACAAAACGAAAAGCTTCACTCAGATGGTGAATGTAGGCAGCGGAGTTAAAACCCCATTTTTGAACGGGCCAATTTTCGATAATGTTCAGAAGCTGGATGATGTGTAATCCGCCTGATCCGGGGGGGGCGATGCTGTAGAGAGTGTAATCTTCATATGTTCCTTTTATCGGCTCCTGCTCAATGGGCTGGAAACTGGAAAGATCCTCGAACGAAAGAATCCCTCCCAAGTCCTGGATAGCCTTCACAATTTTTTTTGCAATGTCTCCCTGATAGAATTCCTCTATTCCATTGGATGCGATCGATTTAAACGTATTGGCCAACTCAGGATTGCGGAAAACATCGCCAGGTTCATAAGGAAATCCATCATTGAGATAGTTGCTTTCTTCACCCGAATTTTTAAGAAGCTTCTCGTATTCATCCTTGTTGATCTTACTGAATGTGTCGCTCAGTTCGAAACCCTGCTCTGCAATGTCTACAGCTTTTTTTATGACATCGTTCAGATTTTTTGTTCCGTACTTATTCAGGGCATAATTCCAACCGGCTAAAGCGCCTGGAACTGCTACGGATAATCCGTGCTCTCTACGGAGCTCCACACTGCTTTCTCCTCCAATCTTGAACATCTCGGGAAAAGCCCCAGAGGGTGCCTTCTCACGAAAATTGATGACAGTGACTTTTTTTTCTTTTGCCAAATAGATGACCATAAATCCTCCTCCTCCGATTCCAGAGGCGAAGGGTTCGGCCGCGTTCAAGGCAAAAGCGGTAGCTACGGCTGCATCCACGGCGTTCCCGCCATTTTGGAGCATGTCCAAGCCTGCTTTTGCAGCCAGAGGATGAGCGGCCACAACCATACCCGTTTGTCCGTAAACGTTGTGCGGTTGGTGTTTGTCGGAGGGGAGGGCTTTGTTGTCTTTAGCGGTTGGAGAACAGGAATAGATCAGCCAGAGAGATAAAAGGACAAGGAGAAAGGCCGAAAAATTTGAATACTTGAATTTATTCAGCATCCTGCTTTTCCTCCAGGATTTTCGAAATCTCTTCCTGTGAAGGGAGATCTTTCAGGCTTTCCAGGCCAAAATAGGACAAAAACCTGTTGGACGTTCTGTAGATCAGGGGTTTTCCGGGACTCTTTTTTCGCCCGATGATTTTCACCAGCCGTTTTTGAAGGAGAGTTTTTAGAGAATGTGATGAATCCACACCCCGAAAAGCCGAGATTTCAGCCAGTGTGAGGGGCTGATGATAGGCCACTGTTGACAAGGTTTCCATGGCGGCTATGGACAATCTGTTCTTTCTTTCTACTCGAAGAAGTAACCTGATCCATGGATCGTACTCGATTTTTGTAGAAAACATGTAGCCGCCGGCAACCTGAACGATCTGAATGCCCCTGTTTTTCTGTGCATAGTCCTGGACAAGCGCCTCTAGGGCCTCCGTGATGTCTTCTGATGTAAAATCAGTCAATAGAGTACGGATTTTTTCGAAAGGTAAGGGTTCAATAGAGATAAAAATTAATGTTTCGAGGATGTTTTTTAAATCGGATGTCATGATGGACTCTCTTTACGCAGCCAGACTTTGATGGTGTGGAAAAGGCTTTCCTGGATCGCGACAACGATTCTGGCTTTGATCAGTTCTAAGAGACAAAAAAAGGATAAAAAAGCTTCGGAAATGGTTTTCTGCTGGTTAAAGTATTCGATAAAGTCAAGAAAAGAGTGTTTTTCAAGATAGTCCAGCATCTCTTCCATTTTTTCTTCGTGCGTCACTTCTTTCCCCTTAATCGTTCTCATGTTCTCCCGTTCTTTCTTTTTCATGAGAATGAAAAAGGCTTCTGCCAGATCAAACAGCGAAATTTCTGTCAGTTCCAGTTCCTCTTCCCTATTGCTTGGATCACTTGGAGGGAGGAAGGTCCTCTGCCATTTTTGCAGTTCTTTATTTTCCTTTTCTCTTAGAAGGGAGCCAGCAGCCTTAATTTTTTGGTAGCCCAGAAGTCTGTCTACAAGGACTTTCCTTGGGTCCTCCATGTCGTCCTCTTGAACGATCTCCCGAGGCAGGAGCATTTGAGATTTTATGTAAATCAAGAGGGCGGCAATAAGAAGAAATTCCGCTTCACGCTCCAAATTTATTTTTTCTTTCTGGTCGAGGTAATTTAAGTAATCTTTGGTGATCGCAGAGATGGGGATGTCGTGAATATCAATTTTTTTCTTTCTTATAAGAAATAGGAGGAGGTCCAACGGGCCTTGAAAGGCCTCCAATTTGACCTGGTAACTTTCAGATGTGTCTATACACAATATTTTATCTATTTGTGCTCAGAAGCCCAGCGCGGCCCTGACTTCGTCCATGGTTTTCTGTGCATCTTTCCGAGCGCTCTTGTTTCCTTCTTCGAGGATCTCCCAGACTATATCGGGATTGCTTTCAAGCACCCTTCTTTTTTCCCAAAATGGATTAAGAATTTGGATGATGCTTTCGATGACCACGTTCTTGCAGTCAAGACAGCCTATTCCTGCTTTGCGGCACTCTTCAGCCAGTTCATCTCTTTTTTCTTTCGATAAAAATGCCTTGTGAAGAGTGAATACAGGACAGTCATCGGGTTCCCCTGGATCTGACCGTCTTTTACGCCGGACATCTGTTTTCATGGTCGATATTTTCTGGCGGATCACTTCGCGGGAATCCTTGAGATTTATGGCATTTCCGAAAGATTTGCTCATTTTGCGCCCATCCGTCCCTGAAAGTTTGGGGACTTCGGTCAGCAGCATTTGAGGTTCTGGAAAGATCTCTCCGTAGAGATGATTAAATCGACGCGTGATCTCTCGTGCGAGTTCAAGATGGTAGGCCTGGTCTTCTCCGACGGGAACAACTTCGGCTTTATAAAGGATGATGTCGGCTGTCTGGAGAACGGGATAGCCCAAAAAACCATAGGTGTTGAGGTCCTTG
>JAUWVG010000037.1 GCA_030617525.1 Candidatus Aminicenantota bacterium
AAAAAAGAGCTTTTATAAGACTATCTGAGTTCCCCTATCGACTCGTTCTTATTATTATAACATAAAAATATATCCAATTTCAAGCTTTTTTTTTAAATTTCTTTAATACCTATAAATTGCCGTACTTTTTGCACGATTTTCCCCTTAAATGATGGATTTTAACCGTTTTTCCAGGGTAGCGGAATTAGAGATGTTTACGAGGCTTGCCTAAAAGGTGAAAAATTGCGATGATTTGTTTATATTAACTATTAAAAAAATAAGGAAAAAACTATGGAAAAAGAGATGTTCAGGCAGTATGGATACAAGTTTATCGATTGGCTGGCGGACTATTTCGAAGAGATCGAAGAGTATCCGGTCCTATCTCCCGTAAAACCTGGATCTGTACTCAACCAACTTCCGGAGAAGCCTCCCTCTGAAGGGGAGTCATTGGAGACCATATTTGAAGATTTTAAAAATATCATACTTCATGGGATCACTCATTGGCAGCATCCCTCCTGGTTTGCCTATTTCCCGGCCAATAACAGTCCTCCCTCGGTGCTTGCAGAGTTATTGACGGCAGGCCTGGGAGCTCAGTGTATGGTTTGGCAGACATCGCCGGCTGCGGCAGAGCTTGAAGAGCGCGTGCTGGAATGGCTGAGACAGCTGCTCGGTCTGCCCGCAGGAATGGAGGGCGTAATTCAGGACACGGCGTCCACGGCCACTCTTGTGGCCCTGTTGACTGCCAGGGAAAAAGCGACTAACTTTGAATCCAACAAGAGGGGATTGAAAGAACCTCTGATCATTTACATCTCTGAAGAAGCACATTCCAGTGTGGATAAGGGGGCCAAAATTGCCGGGTACGGAGCCGAGAACATCCGCCGGATTCCGACCGATGAAACATTTGCCATGATACCAAAAAAACTGGAAGAGGCGGTGAAAGCTGATAAAGAAAAGGGATTTATCCCTGCGTGTGTGGTGGCCACGGTGGGAACGACGTCTTCGACGGCTGTCGATCCCGTATCCCCAATCGGTCACATTTGCCGGGAACATGGAGTCTGGCTTCATGTGGATGCCGCATTTGCAGGAACGGCGGCGATCCTTCCAGAGATGAAGTGGATGCTCGAGGGGGTGGAGTTTGTGGATTCTTTTGTGTTCAATCCCCATAAGTGGATGCTGACAAATTTTGACTGTTCGGCCTATTTTGTCAGGGATCCCGGAGCATTGATTCAAACATTCGAGATATATCCTGAGTACTTAAAAACCGGAATGGACGCCGAGGTGAAAAATTACCGTGACTGGGGAATCCAACTGGGAAGACGATTCCGGGCCCTAAAGCTCTGGTTTGTGTTGAGAAGTTACGGCGTAAATGGCCTTCAAGATCTGATACGTGAGCATATCCGTCTGGCAAAGTTGTTTGAAAGTTGGGTTAGAGATGAAGAGGCTTTTGAGCTTATGGCGCCTGTCAATTTGAGTGTCGTCTGTTTCCGGTTGAATAATGGTGGTGATGAGGAACAGCTGACAGATCTGAACAAAAAATTTGAAGAGGAACTGAACAAGACAGGAAAAGTTTTTCTCAGCCATACGTCTCTTCGCGGAAAATACGTAATGCGTTTGGCTATTGGTGCACGGATGACGTGCGAGCGAAATGTTCGGGAGGCGTGGGATTTGATAGTCGCAACAGCCAGAAATCTTTCCCTATGAAATTTTCAGTCCATTCTGACATCTTTGTTCGATTCCCAGGTTTAATCCTAGGGACAATTGTTGTTTCAGGAATTGAAAATCGGGAACAGAGCATGGATCTCCAACGAAAAATTCGGGAAATAGAAGAAGAAATCCAACAGAATTTTTTAAGTGAGACGCTCTCAAAACATCCGAATATCCAGGCATGGCGCAGTGCGTATTCGACATTTGGTGCCAAGCCAAAAAAATATAAAAGTTCGATCGAAAGTCTTTTTAGGATGGTTCTTAAAGGGAAGGAATTGAGATCGATCAATATGCTTGTCGACATCTACAATTATGTGTCTCTTAAACATAAAATCCCTCTTGGTGGTGATGATCTGGACAAAGTGGATGGGGACATCACTCTTTGTTTTGCATGCGGTGATGAGCCCTTCACTCCCTTAAATACTATGGAAACGGAAACGGTCAAAGAAGGAGAAGTCATCTACACAGATGAGAAGGAAGTTTTGTGCAGAAGATGGAATTGGCGGGAGTGTGACAAAACCAAGATGACACCTGAAACTAATAATGCGGTCCTGGTTTTAGAGGGCTTGCCTCCTGTGAGGCAAGAGGACATCGAATCTGCAGCTGAAGATTTAAGTGTTCTTGTTCGCAATTACTGTGGAGGAGAGGGCCATAAATATTTCTTAGATGTCAGCCAGAAGGAAGCGGAATTTTCTTTTTTTCCTCAATAACTTCTGCAAAGACTCCTGCCGTGAGATTCGCTCCGACCTGATTCAAGTGAACGCCATCCAGTGTCAATTGGAACCCTCTCTCTATAGATACCCTGTCTACAGTCTTAGAGGTTTTTAAGGTCAGGGTGTCTTTGATGACTTGCGGGAAGCTTCTCGGGACATAGGGTAATGGCGATTGTCCAGCCAGTTTTTCTGTGAAAATTTTTCTTAAATCGATAAACTCACAATTTTCTTGTAAAAAAGACAGTTCTTTAATGACTGTGCTTAGGGCCTCCAATTCTTTGTTCCATGGATTATCAAGATCTTCTCCGATGAACACGGGGGGAACGGTGAGCAGCCAGTCTGCTTTCGCTGCCAAAAAATCAATAAGTATTTCATAGTGTGATGTGAAAACATCCTGATTTTTGGCCCAGGGCTGCCGCCGGAGTTTTTTTAAAAAAGGATACAACCTCGAGACTTTAACGAACACATCGTTGACTCCAATCCAAAGGAAAGCGAAATCAAATTTTGTGGGCAAGTTTATGGATTCTATCCTTTTCAACAGGCTGATGACGGTGTCTCCACCCTTGCCGAAATTGAAAAACTCGGACTCGGGAAATTTCTTCTTGATGAGTGAAAAATAACTCACTCCTGGAAAGCCCTCCGTGAGGCTGTCTCCGAAAAATGCGATCTTCATTCTGATAGAGGTATACCTGATGAGCTCAAGGATTTAAATGGCACGACTTATTCCGATTTCGGAATGCCGGTTTTCTGAAAGAACTTTGTTGCGGGAACGACTCGGATATTTCCAGATTTCACATTAAGCGAGAAAACTTCGTAGATCATATCCTCATTCAGAATATCCTGAGGTTTGGGGCCGGCGTATGTTATTGGAGACGGAGTGTCTGCGACCAGCGCGTCCCTAAAAGATTGTGCATCCTGTGTGATGACAGCGATGAAAAGATTTTTAAAATTCAGATATTTCTTAATGGCATTATTAACCTGTTCGCGTGTGATCTTCGGGAGCCTCTCTTGAGCCTCCGCTAAAAAATCCTTATAACCGTAATACGTGGAATCCATCTGCCATCCCAGCCTCTCTCCGACTGTCTGAGCATAAAGTTTTGTGTAGTTGAGAAGATAAGTCCTGATCAGTTCGAAGCGTTCTTCTGGAATACCCTCTTGAACGAGTTTTTTCAACTCGAGCAGCGCCTGCCTGAGTGCAAAATGTCTGTTGGAATTGGCTAAAGGACGTATCCAGATGGAAAAATACTGCTGTTGACGGCCGTAGTTTTGAGCCGGAAATTTATTCCGTCCCTGGATAAAGTGGTCTGCGTAGGCATAGTCTCCATAGTTTTGTCCGCGCTCTTCACGGATCTTCTGAAAAAGATGAGACACATGCTGTCGGTGCTCCCCAAAATGCGAGACGGCAATCCAGAGTGCAAAATAGTCGCTGTCTTTTTTGGAGAGAGAGACAGGGAATCCCATGGATATGGCTGTGGCCGGTGTTTGCTTTTCGGAGATAACAAGTTCAAGACCATCTGGCATCTTCTGTTCGGGCAGGACCAGTTGTGGGGTATGTCCTGTTGGGAGAGCTGAAAAATCGCTTTTTATCCTTGCTGGAAAATCAGCGGGATATCCCCCTGCGAGGCCAAGAGTAATATTTCCCTGAACAAAATGTTTTGAATAAAAAGCCCGGACATCTTCAAGCGTCAGACTCTTAACGCTTTCGACAGTACCGGCTTCTGCATGCCCATAGGGATGACCTTCATACATGGCCAGATTGAGCATCTCCTTGCCGAACTGTTCGTCCATGTTTGAGACAAGGCTTCTCTCGAGAAAATTAAGCTGATTGGTCTTGAGCCGGATAAAATCTTCTTCGTGGAAGCCGGGATTGAGAAGCATGTCCTTAAAAATAGAGTAGTATTTTTCCAGGTTGTCGATATGGATTTGTCCTGTAAAAACCGACATTTCCTTGTCAACATTCAAGCCCATATAGGCTGCTATCGGATAAAACATCTGGGAGATTTCCGTGAAAGAAAGATCCTGGCTTCCTCCGTTAGCCAGCATGCTCCAAGTGAGCTGGCTGAGGCCTTCCTTTTCAACAGGATCGTTAGCCGACCCAATGTTTATGAGTATCCGAAAGCTTACCAGGGGATTGCCATCTAGAGGGAGAAGTTCAGAGTGGAGTCTGTCCGAGCTTTTCTTAGAACAAGAAACAAAAACCAGTAACAATCCCACGATGAGGACACCAGAAAGATAAATTGTGCTCTTTTTCATTGTCCTTTCCCCTCTGTGAGAGTGACCACAGTGCTGTTTGTGATCTTGAAATATTTCCGTGTCATTTCTTGAATATCTTCAGGAGTGATTTTTTCGTAAAGATCAAACACTTTGTTTACCGTATTTGGATCTCCGGTCAAATTAATGTAATAAGCCAGGCTTCCAGCAATCCCGTCTGTCGTTCCCAGTGAATTGGCAAAAGAGTATTTGAGGTTGGATTTCACTTTGGTCAGAGTCTCTGGGTCCACAGGTTCATTCTTCAGTCGCTCCAATTCTTTAAATATTTCTTCTTCTATGTCGGGCAGATCTTTTTCCTGTTTGAGGACTGCGTTGAATATCAGTAAGAAAGGATCTCGGTGGTCGGAGAAGCTTGTCGAGAACGATTGGCATTTTTGTTCTTCGATGACCAGTTTCTGGTAGAATGCGGAAGAACTGGAAAAGGCGACGGCGGCCAGAAGATCCATGGCTGCCATATCGATGGTTTCATCAGAAAATGCAGGGCCGTGAAATCCGATGGTCAATCTGGGCAGAGTTGGTGATGGCCAGTCATAGCTAGCCCTCTTCTGTTTGGTCTGGGCTTTTTCTACCGGAGTGACGAGTGTGTAGTTGGACTTTTCCCACGGACCGTAGTAATTCCGTGCATATTCCATCAACTTGTCATGTTCGAAGTCACCCACAACAAGCAGAATGGAATTGTCCGGAGCGTAAAAACGCTTTTGGTAGAGCTTGCTGTACTCGAACTGATTGGGCATATCAAGAATATCTTTCAGGTAACCCATCGTGGTGTGCTTGTAAGAGTGCAAATCAAAGGCCGTGTTCCTCAGGGTTTCATAGATACGCCTGGAGGGATTGGAAACACTGGCGTAGTATTCGCCTTCGATAACAGGCGCTTCAGACTTGATCATTTCTTCATCATAATAGAGGTTAATGAATCGATCGGCTTCGGTTTTGACGACGCTTTCCAGGTTTTCCTGACCGGCGAAGACAACAAAATAACAGGTGTAATCGTCTGTTGTATAGCCGTTAGTCCCGGCTCCCAAAAGTGTCAAAAAATCGTCGTACTCTTCGCGGGGTACATCTTTGGTGCCTTTGAACATCATGTGTTCAAAGAAATGAGCGAATCCGGATTTCCCGGGTTCTATTTCATTCCTGGATCCGGACCGGACAATCGTGTAGTAGGAAATGATAAAAGGATTATCTAGGGGAATGGAAATGATTGTCAATCCATTTTCTAATGTTTCAATCTTGTAATCATAGGGAAAAATTCTGGCGGAATGAAGAACGGCAGGAATAGAGAGCAGGAGAGTCATACAAAGGGCAAAGGAAATAAATTTTGTCATATGATTAGACCTCCTTCTTTGATCAGGTTTCTGTCTGCCTGTTGTTTGGCGTAAGAAATATATCAAAAAAAGAGGTCCTGAGACAAGAAGAAACTAGGCTGAATTATTCATGTTAACTGCCGACACCTGTTTTCTTATCCTTAAGCCAGCCGATTTCGATCTCTTCTTTCTGGTCTCGGTGAGTATAGGGTTTGATATCCAGGATAGGTGTTCCTTCGATCATGTCCATCCCTGATACATGAAGAATATTGTGTTTTCTCTCGATGATTTTGAGTATGGTCATCCCGATGGGATTAGGACGGTGGGGACTGCGAGTCGCAAACACTCCTCTGGGGGTATTGTCGTAGGGGGGGGTGACGAGCAGTTTAAATCCTTCAGATTTATGAAAACCGAAAATGACGATAACATGGGAAAAGTCTTCTAGATCTGTGAGGCCTTCAGAAAACTCGTCATCGATTTCCAGCTCGCCTTCGATCGGATCAAAATCAGTGCTTGAGGCAAATTTCTCAGAATCGATATCCTGCTTATTTTTAAAAGGAGAGTGGACCCGGCCGATGGGTTTTAAAATTATAACCATGTTCAGTTACCCTGAATTATTCATAAAAACTGCCGACACCTCGCATCTGTAGCAACCTCGACTCGTGAATAATCCAGGTTCCTTATGCATAAGAGTTTTATTTTTTGTAGACGTGCGTCAACCAATCTGCGTAGGCATCATGTTGACCTCTGACAACTTCAAGGTAGAAGTTTTGTATTTTTTTTGTGATATTTCCCACTTTGCCTGTACCAATGGTGTATTCTTTTCCTTCGTCTGCTGGATCGGAGTCGTCGGTGACATGAACAATCGAAGCGATTTCAGCGGCAGTGCCGGTAAAGAAGGCTTCATCAGCCTGGAAAAAATCCTGCTTGGTTATAGGACTGACACGACATTCCAGACCAATATCTGAAGCCAGTTTGAGGACAGTTGTCCGTGTAATGCCTTCGAGGATGGATTCAGACATGTCATTTGTCTTCAAAACGCCATCCTTGATGATGAAGATATTTTCCCCCGGGCCCTCGGCGATGTTACCTTCGAGATTCAAATAGACAGCTTCATCGTATCCCTTGTTTCTGGCCAAAACGCCGGTGAGCGTAGACAGGACATAAAGGCCTCCAAGTTTTGCTTTCTGGTCGAATTGACTGTGATGGATGCGCCTCCAGGGGACAATGTTGACGCGGGTACCCCTTTTTGCGGCTTCTCCTAAGTAAGCACCCCATTCCCAAGCGGCTACAATTAATTCGACCTTGGAATGTTTTGGAACGAGTCCAAGATTTCCGTACGAATAAAAAAGAAGCGGTCTGATATACGCTTTTTCCAATTTGTTTTCTTTCATGACGAGTAAGATGATGTCGGTGATTTCTTCCTTTGAGTAGGGAACGTCCATATGCAGTACGGATGCGGAATGCATAAACCGGTCCATGTGTTCCTGGAGCCGAAAAATGACCGGGCCTTTTTTTGTGTTATAGGCACGTATGCCTTCGAAAACTGAGGTTCCGTAGTGAAGAGCATGAGACATGACGTGAATTGTGGGTTCTTTCCATTCCATAATTTCTCCCAAATACCAAAATTTTTCTGCTTTTGGAAAATGGGTGTTTTCAAACATACTTTCTCCTTTTTTTTAATGGATTAATTCAGGGGTTTATGATGGATATAAAATAAAAATTCCCCTTTTTGATTTTGTTGTCCGTGATGCCTGTAAAGATGAAAACTCCACCTCTTTTAGTTCAAAAATTATTTTAATATTAAACAGTGATGGAAATTAATTGATAACATAAATTTGCTCGAATGAAAAGAAATCTTTTTTTTGTTACTCCAGCGTAAATTCCCAGGCACACCAGATATTTGTCGTGTGTTTATCTGGAGGACAAGTTAAACATTTTGTTCGTATCCGTGGATCGATGGTTTTGGCAAAACCGCTGTATTCAATGATTCCCACAGATTTACATGGAAAATCGGCAAGACCCTGTCGCTGCCTTGCTTCCTGAACGCGGCACGTGTTCATCCGGAATACGCACCTGTTCTTTTCTTGTTCCAGAACTTCCTGAGTGTTGATGTGTGCATAAAGTCTGAATTTGAGTGCCTGAACGAGGGCCGGGATGCCGCCACCTGGTTTTAGTCCGAGTCTTTTTTTGATGCGTTTTGCTTCGAGAACAGTAAATGTTTCCCATGCCTTTTTATCCAGGTCGAGGGCGGCCTCAAAGCCAAATTTATCTTCGACAGCTCGAAACCAGAGTCCGTCATGGGCGAGCCAATTTTTGGCTGCGTCCTGGAGAAGGTGAATCAGTTCTTCTTTGGATAAATCTTCGACTTCTTTCATGGGCACTCCCTAACCTGAATTATTCATAATAACTGCCGACACCTGTCATTGTAAGTGCAGCGTGGCAATCTGATTATGTCATCGCGAGTACTGCGAAGCGATCTAGTATTTATTTTTTTGCCGGTTCATAATACACAGACCCTTTATGTCGAATCAATCGAATGTCTCCTTTTTCATCAAGAAATTGCAGATGTTTCATGACTTCGTTTCGGTGAAGGCCAAGTGATGAAGCCAAATCGGCAAGGGTCATCGGTCTTCTCTGGATCATGGACAGGATACTTTCTTTTTCGGATTTTTGGATAAGATTCTGTGCTGTCTTATCAAAGGTGGCGATAATTTCACACCGGCCACCGATAAAGTCCCTGATTTTCTCCAGTTCGTCTAACAAAAGGGGGCGGGCGAATGACTCGGCCGGAGGACGGACAACCGAATTCAACTGAACTCTATCGGGTTGGAGTTCTTCCAAAACCGTCTTGAGCTTCTTGAGATGCAAGGGGGAGTCATTGATGCCCTTGACCAGTAATACCTCTATCCAAATTTTCCCCTTGAATTCCTGGCGGAATTTTTTCAAGCCAATAATGATGTCCGAGATTTGGAGGGAAGGATGAGGTCGATTTATTTTTTCAAAGACATCCTGGGTGACCGCATCCAATGAGGGAACGACAAGGTCGGCGGCCGACAGGGCTGTTCTGACTTCGTTGTGCTGGAGAAGGGTGCTGTTGGTCAGTACGGCCACGGGGATTTTAGTGATCTGTTTTATGCCGCGGATCAGTTTTCCAATTTCGGAGTTGAGAGTTGGTTCTCCAGAGCCGGAGAAAGTGATATAGTCGATGCGGGCACCTGAGTCGATTTTCTCTTTGATCTGGGACAGAATTTCTGAGGCAGGAATGTAATCTTTCCTGGTAACGATTTTATCAGGAACATGTCCCAGTTGGCAGTATATGCTGTCGAGGGAACATGTTTTAAACGGAATAAAATCGACTCCCAGAGAAAAACCCAACCTTCGAGATGGAACGGGGCCGTAAAGATTGGCCCATTTTTTTTTGTTGTTCTTTTGACTGGATTTCAAACTTTATCCTTGTAAATCTCTATAAACTTTCTGAGAGAACGGTCGTATGTTCGTTCCACATCATCGGGGAAGAGACAGGCTGGCAGTTCTTGCATCCTCCAATGGTAGGGCAGGCATTCGCAGCAGATGCCCTTGCGGCTGCATGGTTCGTAAGAACAGTTGCAGTTTTGAAGATTTTTGTTCTCGTTGCACTCTCTCATCCTAAACTCCGATTTGTTTATTTTGGTCAATATCTCCTGTAAAATTTATTCCAGGGAGATCTTTTTGAGCAATACTGTCTGCTGGGGCAAGTCTGAGTTTTTTTCCGTTGGTTTTCAGCGGGATCGATGTGTCTGAACATTTATTAACTGCAGGTCTAATGATTGGTCAGTATTCTACCGGCGAAACCGTATTATAACAAATGAAGACCAATTTTGACACGCTGGAGCCCTCTTTTAAATGATCAAAACCGTATTGTTTTTTCCTCAGTTATTAATCGAGGTAACCAAGCTCTCTGAGTTGGTTTTGAATCAATCTGAAATCTTCAGGATTAAGGGTTTTGTTAACGGGTAAATCACTTAGAGGATGTTTAATCCTGCCCCAATGGATTCGTTCCCATACCCGTTCGTGATAATAATAAAGGATGACTCGGATTCCATGGAAGATGACCGTGATGAGAGACATTTCCTTCCAGCTGTGCGTGATTAGCCACGAGATCACTCCTAAAATGATAATACCCAAGACTCTCCAGACCAGAGATTTCATCCATGCTCTTTTCCGTGTATCGATTGCTTTCAATGGAATTCACTGGCTCCTTTTTTTTGTGATTATTTTTTGTCGAGAAGGGCGTTGAAAAACCAGGTGCATGTTCTCCAGCTTAGATAATCGTCCCGCAGAAAGGCAAGAATATGTTGAGTGAGGCCCCTTGTGATTTTATGGGCAGTCATTTTCTGCCTCCGCCTTGGGAAGTGTTACAGTAAATGTGCTTCCTTTTCCTGGTTCGCTTATCGCTCGAATTGTTCCTTCATGGGCTTCGACGATTTTTTTAGCAATGGATAGTCCCAGTCCTGTGCCCTTGGTTTTTGGCCCTTCTTTTCTGTTTACGCGGTAAAACTGATCGAAAATGAAGGACAGATGTTCCGGGGCAATGCCGATGCCTGTGTCCTGAACTTCAACGACCACAGACTTATCTTTATCCTTGATGGTGATGGTGGCGGTTCCCTTGGGTCGATTATACTTGACTGCGTTGCTGATGAGGTTGGAGAAAACCTGCTCCAGGGCCTCTTTGTCTCCGAGGACCAGGGGATCATCTTGGGTCAGATCCATTTTTAACGAGATGTTTTCCTTCTGGATTATCGGCCCGAAAAAATCGATGAGCTTTTCTAGGAGTTTTTTAATGGACAACGGATGAAGATTGTCTGCTA
>JAUWVG010000017.1 GCA_030617525.1 Candidatus Aminicenantota bacterium
GACAAAGCTTGCGACAAAACTTACGGCAGAGATAAAATATTGAGCAAGGTCTACACAGAAAAAGCAGAAGAAATATAACTATCCAAATTGATTGACATTCTTAATGAACGTTTCGGTACTGAATTCAATCCCGCCGACCAAAAAATTTATGAACAATAAAAAATTTCATCAGGTTATAGGCGAGCACTTGAAAAAACAGATTTATGAGCAGATTAGATCTGAGGAGACGGCCACAGATAAGTAAGATGGAAAAGCTTTATTTAAAAGAGCTTATAGAAAAATTAAAGCTGCGTTTGGATAGCTATTCTTTTAATACTACCTGTTTAAATCCATCAACGAGAAATATTATTTTTTTCATATAAAAAAAACCTCTGGATCGTAACCCAGAGGTGGCTAGTGAGATAATCTCACTAGGGATGATTCGTTTAATAAGATAATGAGATAATGGCTTCCATTTAAATATCTCGCTGATAGTATCTCTAATAAAACTGTTAAAATAAATCATCAATTTTCTATTTTCTACTCGTCGGCTTTTCCGGAAGCCCAAGAATCCGGCGCAGCTTGTTGGTGTCGATTTCCGGAATCTTGGAAGTCGGTATGTTTTGCATTCGATTAATACCGTCGATAAGGTCTTCGAGTTTTGGGCGCTCATTCTTTCTCTTCGCTGCCTGAAGAGGCGATAATCCACCGAGGGCCGGGATCTTTAACTTTGGCCACTCATTGAAGTAATGGTGTTCCAGATTTTTTTTAATGGCTTCCTGAATTTCAGGCAAGGCATTCAGCTCCTTGTTCGCTTTTTCCATGGATTCGATTTCTTCAGGCGATAGTTCAGGCACATCGTTCATATCACGATAGAGCGTTTTTTCAAAAGCAATGAGACTACTGAGATGTTTTTTGAGTTTGGAACGCAGCCTGAAAGCTCTTTCCCATGAATAGGTCTCTGCGATGAGGCGATCACCTTGGATGCTGAATTGACCTAGGACAGTCCTGGGTGCATCGGGATAATTCCGGCTCTTAGATTTTAACCAAGTCCAAGAATCATCCTTTTTTTCATATTGGAAACTTCGGAGCACGGAAAGTCGCTTCCGTAAGGCAGCTTCATCTTTGATACGAAAATGAATTTCTGTGAGCACAAACTCTTCCCCATCAGTGGTTGCAAGGGCGAAATCAGAGATCTGTGAAAGGTCGGTCCTATCTCCTTGTAGGATATACCAGGCCCAGAAAGGTGCGGCCTCTTTCTGTGATTCGGCGAATTGTCTGCCAGCCGAAAAAAGTTCTGTCCTGATGCTTTTCATAAAGTCTTTTTCTTGAGCAAGCACAGCCCTTTTAAATTGTGCAACTGTTTCCGGATCATAGACATAGGGTGTCGTATAGAAAATGGATCTGTCTGGGAGGCCGACTCTTCGTGCAAAAAATATTTCCCCTGGTTCCGGATCTATCTCGAAAAGCTCCCGAACATGAAGGACTCTGAAATTTTTTCCGGTTCCAAGTTCCCTTACAGTGGTTATATCTGGCCTTAATGTGGAAGAAATGATCTCGTAAAAAGTCAAGTAACTTTCGCCGAGATGCCGGATGTGTGATGGGCCTGGTTCCATGAGGTTCGAGATCATTGGATCGGAGAGCAGTCTTTCGGCCGCAGTCTCGAGACTTATTCCAAACCGGAGGTCAAAGTGCATCCAGCTCATGAAAAAACTGTCTGTAATACCTCCTTTTTCTCCGGGATTGAACTGTTTTTCGAACTCAACAACCAATTTTTTAAATTCCGGACCGTCTTCGTCAAAATTCATGACTTTATTTCCGTACATCACGACAAACGGGATAACATCCATATAATCGTCCCAAAGAGTGCCCGTTCGTTGAGAATCAGGAAACCAGGATTCCGGAGTTTGGACATATCCTCCTTGTTGCTGGTTGAGGCCGCAGCACTTTTTGTACTTTTTCCTGCTGCCACAAGGACAGGGGTCGTTTCTTCCTGGTTTTTCACTCATGTTTGAACATCCTTAAGGTACTATTTTAAAGCTTTCTCGAGGGATTCCTTTTCAGATTATATTCGTTTAGCATTTTAATTGCCAACCATTCGCCAATTTAATCGCTCGGATCAAGCAATCTTTCTCATACAAAATGAAAAAGGTTAAATCCAAGAGCGACAATTGCTGAAAGGATGAAATCTATTGTGGCGAAAGGTGTAGAAACTCTCAAGTCATTGAGGCGATGAAGAAAGGCCAATCCTATCTTTGTAGATGTCGATGGAAATGGCAAGTTCGACTCTCCATGGCCTAAAATCAAGCTGATTTTCTGAGGGCGGAAGTGTCCTCTTCCCTAATAGAGCCTAATTTTCTATTGAGAAATTATCTATCAAAATTACGTCTATTAAGTACAATGCCGAGAGAATAATATATATCATTCTTCAGGATTTATTTAGCCTCTTTTTCATTGCTGCGATAACGGAGATATATTTTAAATATATTCAAGGTAGGTCAAATGCTGAGCAGGATCTAAACAACATAGTGATTGATAATCCTTTAGAAGTGGTATATATTATGGTATATACCAAAGGAGATAATATAATGGATACAGCGAAATTATTCCAAAACGGTCGCAGCCAAGCCGTAAGGCTTCCAAAAGAATATTCTCTTTCAGGAAAAGAAGTATATATTAAGAAAATCGATGGAGTTGTAATTCTTATTCCTAAGGATAAAGATCCTTGGCAGCCGCTTTTCGATAGCCTTAATAAATTCTCTAACGATTTTTTTGATTTTAAAAGGGATCAAGGTACATTTGAAAAGCGTGAACCTATTCAATGAAATACTTATTAGATACAAACATATGTATTTACATAATCAATAAACGACCTGTTACTGTCCTTGATAATATTCGCTCAAAGCATCCTGATGAAATATCAATTTCGTCTATTACCATAGCTGAACTCAATTATGGAGCAGAACGAAGTCAAAATCCGCACCAAAATAGAATCGCTATCCTTGAATTTCTCATACCATTTAGCCTGTTGGATTTCGACCAAAGGGCGGCTTCCTATTATGGAAAAATCAGGGAAAAATTAGAATCGAAAGGTACTCCAATAGGACCAATGGATTTATTACTTGCCTCTCAAGCCACAGCCTATAACTTGATTTTTGTTACTAATAACATAAAAGAGTTTAAGCGCATCGATTATTTACGTCTGGAAAATTGGCTGAGATAGCTGATGTCTTATTCCAATAAAAATTATTGTCTCAGTGGACATGAGTGAAGGGGAAAATTAGTAATCTGGCTTAAGGTGTTTGTCGAACCAGGCCACGATTCTCTGCCAGGAATCCCGGATATTGACTGGCTTGCTCAGGACATGGCTTTCGGCTGAACTAATTAGTCATTGAACAATATGGCGTGAATTACCCAGGTTAATCAGACTGCTGCAAAAGTGTTCGGATGGGAAGATCCTATTGGGAAAACCATTAAGATCAATATCAGTGAATATCATGAAGACGAGCAAAATAGGTTAGTAAACGTTGTGGGAGTAGTAAAAGACTTTCATTTTGAACCGCTGCGAAACCAAATAGGGCCGTATATTTTTCACCTAAATCCAGATGAATGCCAGAGCCTGGCCATTAAAATAAGACCGGAAAATATACACCGGTATAATTATTATGATGTCAAAAGATTTCATTAAACTTGTTGCATTGGCAAACATAATTGCACTGCCAGTTGCCTTCTATTTTATGAATAATTGGCTTCAGAATTTTGCATATCATATTGATATCGGTGTTCTGCTTCCTGCCCTGGCAGTGATCATATCGCTTATTGTGGCGATCTTAACCGTGACTGAATAAAAAAACTCATTTTTTCTTGTTGCGATATCTTTCCTTTGTTTCTTCAATTCTGCCGATTTGTCTACTGGAACTATAATCATCAGATTCGACACTAAAATTGTTTGATTTAAGCATCTTTTCTAATTCTGAGATTTTTTTCAGCAGCTTTTGCTCTATATGTCGTTCAGACAGAAGAGTTACCATATAAGTGTTGAGAGAAACACCTTCCTCCTCTGCTTCATTGGAAAGAGCGGCATGAAGGCTTTTAGACATTCTGAGTCGAATTTGTCCGCTAAAGGATATAACTTTATTCTCAAGGGGAATTGTCTTGCCCGCTTTTTTTAGAGATTCAAAATAAGCTTCAGCAGCGATTTTCAATTCTGAAAGTGCTTTTTCGTTCGTGTTGCCAAAAGCACTAAGCGCTTGCACACCTGGAATTGACGCAATAAAACCATTATCCTCATCACTCCATTTGATTGAAACAGCATGTTTGTTCATGATTTACTCCAAGACATCCAAAGAATTATCTTCTATAAAATTTAACAATTGACGGACTTGATAAGGTTTGGCTTTTCCGTCCTTCATTTTTTGTACTGATATTAAAAAGAAAGGATCATCTAGTATGTAAATAAAATGAGATCCTTTTGTTCTGTCACATTTCATTCCAATGCATTCACAGAGGTTTATAAATTCAGAGAAACGAATTCCTTTTGGATTTGCCTTTGCTTTTTCATAGAGTCTGTAACATTTCTTATTCAATTCAATAATATCCAATGTCACATTAGAATGATACCACATATGGAACCATTTGCAACATTTAAATCATACCTTTGTTCACATTTTCATTTTCAATATAAATAATGACGTGGATGATAGATGAAAAATATCATTTCGTTCTGACTGGCGTGTCGTCCAAACCGAAGGGCATGTTGGGACCGTTGTTCACTTTAAGGTCAATTATGATATCTGCATCAAGCAGTACGATAAGCAATAGAATAGTCCTCGTTTTCGTCGTATCCATACTTATTTAAAAACGAAGGAATTGCACTATAATTCTCACCAACATATTCGGCAAGCTTACCTTTGGAGATTTTTCCAAGATGAAAAGCTTTTATCGCCAGAGAAATGTATCTATTGGAAAGATGAGGTTTTACAGTTTCTGCCCAATCTGAGTGACGGTTTTTTTTGTCAACGTCTTTGATAGTTCCCTTTTCGAGCTCCTCTTGAATGTTTTCTCTCTTTAGAAGGCCCAATTTGACTAATCTCCAGAGTAATGCTTCGATCGACACATCGAAATCCCGAGCGATATGAACCAGATTTAAATATGAAATCGATTTCTCGACTGTTCGTTTTTCGAATTCGTCCCGAACCTCATTTTCAGGTAGAAGTAAAGAAGAAGAAAAGACGTCAGCTAGTTGTTCAATGCGGTTTTTTCCTAAGGAATCGTTTTGATAGATTTCTTCAGGTGAGAAGTCGTTCCATGTAATTAAGTGAAAAAATTCGTGGGCAAGATCAAAATTGCGACGCCAAGGTGCATCATTCGAATTGACAAGAACTGCCAGTCCAAATTCTTCATCAATTGTCGAGCCCCCAGAAATATTAGAATCTAAGGGCAGGAAAATAATCTTGATACCCATCTCCTCCTCTAAGATTTTTAGTAAAGAACAGGCCGGCCGGGATCCTAAATCAAGAATTCTTGATTTGTCTCGTTTTGTGGCTTGTTGACAATGACACTTTCAGTGTGATAATTTTATTCCGAAATTTTTCTAAGAACACTGAAGAAGTGGAAAAGGGATTGCGACTATGTTGAAGGACAGATGGCTGAGCCCACCGCGCCATCTCTTGGTCTTCCTTTTTTTTCTGACTTTGGTGCCTGCGGTAGGGCTCATTTGGCTCGGCTGGCATCTGCTTCAGCAGGACCAGGCACTAGAAGTACAACGTATGCTGGACCGTCAAGAACTTGCCGCCGACAGAATAACCAACCTGCTTCAGCAAGAAATCACAGCCACCCGACAAACTATGGCAGATCCGGCCCGGGCAACCGAGCCTTCTGCAAACGATTATGTGGTCGTCGTTCTTCATTCAGGCGAGGTCGAAATCCATCCTTCGAACAGGCTGCTATACCAGCCGACGATCCCAGCCGGCCAGGAACCGCCGTCCCAGCCCTACTTGGCCGGGGAAAGATACGAGTTTCAACAGAAGGATTATGTTCGCGCCATCGATGCCTTCCGCATGCTCACAGATTCCTCAGATCCATCGATTTGCGCTGGTGCCTATCTTCGCCTTGCCCGCAATTATCGGAAGGCCGGAAATGTCCAGCTTGCCCTGGAGGCTTACGAAAAGCTCGCGCAGTTTAGCGACGTCCGTTTTGAAGGAGTTCCAGCCGAACTAGCAGGTCGTCATTCTCGCTGCGCAATTCTGGTTGAACTTGGACACTCCGAAGATCTTGATAGCGAATCAAGATCGCTTTTTAACGATCTAAATGGTGGCCGCTGGCAGCTCACGCGGTCCGTCTTTCAGCTTCACTCCAAACAAGTTCGTGAATGGGTGGACTCAGCCGTACCTGGAGAGGAAATCCTTATGGCTTTGTCCGCTACCGCAGACTGGCTTTGGGAACTGTGGTTGAATTCACAAGCTTCAGGGGCACCGCTCCCCAAATCAATGACGCATTCCGAGAGTTCCTACACTTTCACTATACTTCTTGAATTTGCAGAGGACCTTAATGTCGTTCTTATTGCCGGACCTCAATTTGTCTTGAGTCAATGGATTTTCCCTGTCAATACGTTGCTCGAGACTCAAGAACTAGAGATCTATTTACAGGACAGCTCTGGCTACTCCGTTAATAGCGCAACGCCGGTGGAGTTTGAACACAAAAGTCTTCGACTCCAAGCCGATACAGGTCTTCCGTGGACGGTGATCGTCGGCAGCCAAAGGGACACAGGAAACACAGCTCAATTTGCCTCTCGCCGCCGTCTTTTGCTTACGGGGTTGGCCCTTGTTATTATTCTTTTCGTAGCCTGCAGCTACTTGATCGGTCGAGCCTTCTCAAAGGAGTTGTCCGTCGCCCGCTTAAAGTCGGATTTTATCTCCGCTGTCTCCCACGAATTCCGCACTCCACTTGCGACTCTGCACCAACTAACCGAGAACCTTGCAGAAGGGCGAGTATCCGGCAAAAAACGTCTTCAAGAATATTACAAAACACAGGCGCGCGCAACCGGCCGGCTGACAAGACTCGTAGACCGGCTTCTCGACTTTGGTCGAATGGAAGCAGGGGCCTTTAGGTACCGGCACGAGCAGGTCGAGCTCGACGAACTCGTACGTTCTGTTGTCGACGAGTTCGAGCACGTTGCAAGCACTACAGGGCATCGCCTGGAACTATCTATCGCTCCAGATCTGAAACCAGTCCGTGTAGACCGGGAGGCCCTTGTGCAGGCCATCTGGAATATTCTTGACAATGCCATCAAGTATTCTCCTGGCCGTCCTTTAGTCTGGATCGAGGTTGGACGGGAAGACAGCAACGCTGCCATCCGAGTCCGCGATGAAGGCCCAGGGATTTCCAAGAAGGAACGGAAGTTTCTTTTCGAAAAATTCATGCGAGGGGCAGCGGCCCGTTCAGGCACCGTCAAAGGCACCGGTATTGGCCTGGCAATGGCCGACAACATTGTCCGTGCCCACAAGGGTCGCATCCTACTGGAGAGTACTCCTGGTCAAGGAAGCACCTTCACTATTCTTCTGAGAATGGAGGAAACATGAGCCGCATTCTGATCGTAGAAGATGATAGGGACCTTGCTTTCGGGCTCTCGGATGATCTTCAGGTTGAAGGCTACGAAGTCGAAGTTGTCTCAGATGGAGAATCCGCAATAAAACGAGCCCGTGAAGATCAATGGGATCTGATTCTGCTCGATATTATGCTACCGCACAAAGACGGTTTCGAAGTCTGTCGCCATTTGAGACGTTCCGGTATCCGCACACCGATAATAATGTTAACTGCCAGAGTCCAGGAAGCAGAGAAGATCCTTGGTCTTGAGCTCGGTGCCGACGATTACATCACCAAGCCATTCAATCCTCGCGAATTGCGGGCCCGGGTGAAAGCCGTGTTGAGGCGTACCGAAGCTGAAACGCCGGAGATCTTCCGCTTCGGGGAAGTTGAGGTCGATTTCACCCGTGGCGAACTGCGGCGGGCCAGCGGCCCAGTCGAAGTGACCACACTCGAATTGAAGCTTCTTGCCGCTTTTATCGGCAGCCGGAGGCGAATCCTCAGCCGACAACAGTTGCTCGATGCCGCCTGGGGCAGAGATATCTTTATCACCGACCGCGCTGTCGATGCCCACATTGTCAACCTTCGGAGAAAGATTGAACCAGAACCGAAGAAGCCGCGCTATTTGGTCAGCGTTCGCGGCCTGGGATATCGATTCGATGGCTAATTCCTCACAATATCTTCACAGAATTCTCATATTTACCTAACACTCTTGCGGTAGCTTGAGACCGAGGAGGGATTACAATGATACAGCAATACCGATTCAAGATGAGGATCGCGGTCGTCCTCCTGGTCATGGCTGCAGTCGGAATTTTTGCCCAACAGGCAGAGGAGGATCCGGCTGTTCTGCTGGAGAGGGCCGTGCAGTTAGAAACCATCGAAGGTGATCTCGATGCTGCCATCGCACTTTATAAGCGGATAGTCGAGAAGTTCGGAGACCGGCGATCGGTCGCGGCTAAGGCCCAACTCCACATAGGCCTCTGTTATGAGAAGCTAGGATTAACAGAAGCGCAAAAAGCCTATCAGAAAGTCCTCGATGATTTCCCGGAACAGCATGAAACCGTCAAGCTGGCCCGAGAGAAACTCTCTCTTCTGCCGACAGCACGGGCAGCTCTTGAAAAGGAAGGAGGGGAAATCAAGATCCAGAAGGTCTGGGACGCTCCAATTAACAGCATATTCAGTTCCCCATCTTCTAACGGAAAGTACCTGGCCTATTCTAGCGAGCAGGACTTTTTGAGTTTGGGAGTCCGTGACCTAGTCAAGGGCGAAAGCCGCCTTCTTACACATAACAAGTCTTGGCTCGAAGCGGAGTACTGTTACAATTCTACATTCTCCCCTGACGCAAGCCAAATCGCCTACTGCTGCCAGCTGGTCAAAGACCGGCTCATCCAGTTGCGCACAGTCACTATCGACGGCACTTCGACCCGAATTCTGCGTGACAGCAAGGACGGTTTGGATTACATCCCGTTTGGCTGGACCTCAGATGGAAAACAGATTCTTACGGTTTACTTCGAACGCGACAATATCTCCGGAATTACCTTCATCTCAGCCGTTGATGGTTCAGTCAAGGATGAGAAGGCATTATCGGTCAATGTGCCATGGGGGACAAAGCTGAGCCTTTCGCCTGACGGAAAATATGTCGCCGGCACCTATCTTCCTCAGGAGGATTCAGCGAATAAGGATATTTTCCTTCTTTCTATCGACGAGGACCGAGAAACTAAGCTTGTCGAGCATCCGGCGGACGAGATTCTTATTGGCTGGTCACCCGATGGGAGACAAGTCCTTTTTACAAGCGACAGGACAGGGAGCATTGGAATTTGGACTGTGCATGTATCCGGTGGAAAGGCCGTGGGAACGCCCGAGTTCATCAGGGGGAACATGGGTAACATCCAACCCTTAGGGATGACGCGTGACGGGAAGTTGTATTATGAGCTTTCTACCGGAACGAGCGATGTCTTTGTCGCCTCCATCGATCCGGCAACGGGAAAAGTAACGGGGCAGCCGGAAAAAGTCTTCAGGCAATATGAGACCTTCAATTCTACCCCTGATTGGTCGCCCGACGGCCAATTCCTGGTCTGCCGATCGTCTCGAGGAAAGTCTGCAAACGAGTCTCCGGCCTTGCTCGTCCGCTCCATACAAACAAACGAGGTCCGCGAACTGACTCCAAAGACTCCTGGGGGGCGCCTGATGCTCTATTACCTTCGCTGGTCGCCTGACGGGAGTTCCTTCATCGGCATCGGGAGGGACGAAAAGGGGCAGGTCGGTGCGCTGCTTTCGGTTGACACTCAGACCGGCGAGGCCAAGGTCATCGCTCGCTCGGATCAGTCGGATGGGAGGGCCAACATCATCGCTCCCGATTGGTCTTCTGACGGCAAATACATCCATTTCGTCAGGATAGGGAATGAATTCCGAAAGATTTGCAGGCTGGAACTGGAGACCGGCGTCGAGAAGGAAATCTATCGTTCTTCTATAGAATCTGGGCCCTTCTGGCTGGCTTCATCTCCGGATGGCAAACAGCTGGCGTTCAACGAAGAAGGGAAAATCAGGATTCTCTCTTGCGATGGCGGGGAGTCCCGGGATTTGACCGAGGCTGATAATGGACTAGTGCTGGCTTGGATGCCGGATGGGAAGAACATTCTCTACGGAAAGCTGGAGGAAGGCAGCCAGAACGTGGTGGACCTCTGGCGCGTGCCGGTGGCCGGAGGAAAACCTCAAAAAGCTGGATTGTCTATGTCCCGAATGATGGTCCTGCGGGTTAGCCCGGACGGCAAGAACATCGCTTTTACGGCCAGCGAGCAGAAGGAAAAATCTGAAGTCTGGGTAATGGAAAACTTCCTGCCCAAGACAAAAAATAAAGAGTAAGTCAGCGAAAGAGGGATTGATGAGGGCGGTTCAATTATAGAGCCGCCCTTTTTATCCACTTTTGGTTAAACTCCTCCCTAGAATCAGCACAAATCAGCCACAGGGGCCCTCAGAAATACTCTCTTTTCTCATCGGCTGCCATAAGAAGCTCCTGCTGGACATGATGAGGCGGAGGCGGTCGTTCGGCTTCAAAGGCCAGCTCGAGATGGCTGATAATCCTGTCGATATAGGTTTTAGTGATAAAAAAACTTACAGAATGTCGTTAAATGTAATATTTCACGCCCTTTTCAAATTTCCCCAGGGCTTATATTAAAACGGCGTTAAATAATTAATTTAGCGCCTTTTTTAAGCAGTCTCATTTTGGTTTGATATTCTGCTTTTGCTGGGCTTTTGCTGGGGTCAGACCAAGCAATCTTGCTCATACTAAATGAAATAAGCTAAATACAATACGACAATAAAACTTAAAGCCTTATTTTATCCCCTTAAATCGGGCTTCTAAGCCAATATGACGGATAAAGATGCCTCTCCCCTTCTCCTCATCAAGAGTACCTAAAGACCAAGTAAATAATCAATATCTCGTCAATATGAATGAGAATAATAGACGCATTAATCGAATAGTCTTGCTCAATTGAATTTCTTATATCATATTAAATTGGAATAACTTCCTCGATGAATCGTCTTTTATAGATGAGAAAGATATAATGAAAATAAATGCCGAAGTTGATGAAACCTGAGGACAAGAGACTATTTGAGGAACTTTTGGTCTATCGAGAAGATGTTTTTTATATATGTTTGGGTTTTACTAAAAATCCCTGTGATGCAGAAGAGTTGACTCAAGATGTATTTTTAAAAGCTTTTGAGAAGATAGAGACTTTAAGAAACACTCAATTGGCCAAAATGTGGTTATTGAAAATCTGTAGAAACACATGTTTAGACTATGCTAAGAAAATACGAATAAGGAATTTACTATGGAAACCGAAGGGAAGTTATTCCACTAAATCAAATACTCCTGAATCACAGATTATCCTTAACCAGCAGATAAAAAGTGTAAAAGAATCGATTCAGCGCCTTCCGAAGAAATTGAGAGAAGTATTTATTTTGAGAGAATATGGGGATCTTTCCTACAGGGAGTTAGCTGTTACTTTGGGGGTAAAAGAGGGCACAGTGATGTCGCGGTTGAACCGTGCTCGAAGGGAAATAATGGATATGGTCAAGGGAGAACTAGAATGACTGAAAAGAAAATCGAAAATAGATCAACCAAAATGAGTAAAATTATCCAGTTGGAGAAACAATCTGCTCTTGAGGATTTTCGAAAAAAAGATTTTCGTGCCGTTTTAGAAGAAAAAATTAATGCCAAGGCAAAACAAAAACATACAGTTCCTTGGCCGATAAGAAAACCGGTTCCAGTCATAGTCTCTTTAATTCTGATTTTTATTTTTGGAGTATTCATAAAAAATATTGTAGTTCCCTCTCCTTATGAAAAAAGTCAAATGGCCTTCGAGAAAATCCTGACTCAGACTACTCATATATTTCAAACTGATGAAATCCAGGCTCCGGCTTTGTCCACAGGGGATAAGACGTTATCCCATGTCGAGTGGGCGACAAAGCGTGCGCTCTTAAATCTGCAAAGGAAGAGTATCCCGGATGAAGAAATTCCTTTTCTTTTTTTTGAAGTTCTGAATAAGGTAGCAGGAGACAGAGATTATCGGCGAGTCATATATGAGGAAAAAGAATCTGAATCGACTAGATTAGAGCAAGAAATCAACAAACTGCGAAATGAACAAAATTATCATCAGTTATTTTTGCAGGTTTTGAAAAAATTACTGGAGGTTTAAAATGAAAAAAAGGATGTTCACTGCTGTCTTTATTTTTATTCTGGCCATGGGTCTTTTTGCCGAGGAGAAAGCAGTTGATGTCTCAGCTGGAAAAGAAGAAGCCGGCTATGCTCTCCTGGAATCTCTGGTTGTGGCATTTGGCGAATTAGCAAGGACAGGGAAAGGTGGATTTGATGATGTCTTTATGGTTCTTCAAAGGCAAATGGCAGAACTTAAAAAGGCCAAAGTCCAGGGACAAATCAACGCATTTTTTTATAAACGATACCACCGGATTCTTGAAATCCTGATGTTGACCATTAGAAAACCGGAGGCAGATCCAGAGGGGATATTGGATGATTATACACTTCGGGAAATGAAAAGATTTATTGTTGATGTTACTGGAGAAGATGCTGATATTCCCCCCCCAGAGCAGAGAGGGATTGGAGTTATTGCCGGCGCAATTTCTGAAGAGATTTTAAATCTCATAATTTATCTGGACGGTCAGAAGAATAGAGGAAAACTTCTTGAGAAGTATAAGGAATGGAATAAGCTTCCTAAAAAATAATCTTTCATCCAAAAAATCTAGAGGAAAACAGCAATACTTTTGTCTGCCGTCCGGTAGATAAACAACAATGGAATAATTCCCCTGCTAAATCGTCTCTTATTAACGTGACATAACAATAATTTTATCCGAATTATGATTTTTCCAAAATCGTAAGGAGAGAATACATGAAAAAATGGAAATATTTTGTTTTGCTAATGCTTATTACCGGAAGACTTGTCTTTTCTTTCAATATAGGCATTCTTAAAGGGATTTTAAAACCCGAAAGTATCGCAGTCTTGGAAAATGAAGTATTCATTCTAGAGCGAGCGACAGTATATGTCTTTTCCCTCAACAATCTTCAATTGATCCGGGAATTCGGAAGAGAAGGACAAGGGCCAGGGGAAATAGAAATCACTCCATGGCTGTCTAATACTCTGAATGTTTCTAACAATTCAATTGTTGTCGACAGCGTAAATAAGCTGGTTGTATTTTCAAAGGAGGGAAAACTCATAGGAGAAAAGAGAAGATCTGCACAATTTACCCAGGCGGTTCCAGCAAGAGAAAATCTAGTAGTGAGGAAAAGAGTCGAAAGCATTAAAGATAAACTGCAGTATTCCACCATCAACATGTTTAATACTCAATCACAAGAGACTAAAGAGCTTTACAGACAGAAACTTGCAGGACAATTAAATGAAGTCGATATGATACCCGATTCCATTCATTTTCAGGTGTATGAAGACAAAATACTGATCGAGGAAAGCCCAAAAGGATTCTTTATAGAGGTTTTTAATAGTCGTGGAAAAAAACTCTACAAAATATCAAAAAACTACAAGAAAATTCCCGTTACCAGATTGGATAAGAAGGAGGCTGAGGAGCTCCTGAGTCAAGATTCATTCATAAAGATGCAGCCTGGAGGGTGGGAACAGATAAAGAAACAATGGAAGATTAATACTCTCGATTCATTCCCTGCTATTCAGGATATAGTCGTTGCTGATAATAAGATCTATGTGCAAACATTCAAAAAGCAGCTTGAACGGGAGGAATATATCATAATGGACCTTAAAGGGAATGAATTAAAAAGAGTATTTCTACCAGCAGTGAGAAAAGCCAGCTTTACAGAACAGATGATGGGCACGGGTGTTAAACTTTTTTGTATAAGCCAGAATAAGTTTTACTATATCGTGGAAAAAGACGAATGGTGTGAACTTCATGCAGAAGTGATTGTTAATCAGTGATTCCAATTCTAAAGGTGAAATGCTGTTACCAGAAGTGCATGATAAAATAATGGGTTTTTAATCCCATATCATCTGGTAGACAACGAGTTCTTTATATCCGCTTTCTTTTTGTTTGAGGCAATAGACATGATCCCCTTTGAATTTTACTTGATAACCCTCAAGTTCAGTTCTGCCTATGAATT
>JAUWVG010000203.1 GCA_030617525.1 Candidatus Aminicenantota bacterium
ATTTACAGATTTTGTTTTTTTTATCGACGGCCAACTCTTCGTTAAAAAGATTCCTTCTACTCCGCACAATCCGTCTGAAGCCATTTTAGCCGGAATTAAAGATCATTTAAAAAAGTCACACCCTCCATTCATTATCCACGGCACAACCATCGCCACTAATGCCCTTCTAGAAAGAAAAGGAGGTCATATTTCACTCATCTCCACAAAAGGTTTTGAAGATATCCTTTTCATCGGCAGACAGAACCGAAGCAACCTTTACAGTTTAGATGGAGAACAACGACAATCTCTCCTCCCTCGTCATAGATGCTTCGGTATCTCGGAAAGAACAACAGCCTCGGGAAAGGTCGAAAAGCCAATCCCCCCCGATGCTCTCGAAGAAATCCTTGATAAAATCATCAGCAAAAAAACTGAAGCCGTGGCTGTTTCTCTCATCAACTCATATGCAAATGCCTCCAACGAACTTTTCATTAAAAAGGCACTTAAAAAAAGAAATTTACTGTATTCCATTTCAAGCGAGATACTCCCGGAACATCGCGAATACGAAAGGACATCCATAACAGCTGTCAATGCCTACCTCATCCCTTTTCTCAACCGCTATCTGTCTAATCTGGAAAAAAATCTCAATCATGCCAATCTGAAAATTATGCAATCTAATGAAGGCTATATCTCGCCGTCTATCGCTAAATCCGAACCGATTAGAACTTCTCTTTCAGGTCCTGCCGGCGGGGTGGTGGCCGCTTTTCATCTTGGAAAAACAGCCAGAATTCAAAATCTCATTACGTTTGATATGGGAGGAACATCTTCAGATGTTTCTCTTTTAGATGGACAGATCCACCGGACAAATGAGAGTTCCATTGGTGATTTTCCTATTCGGATGCCGATCATCGACATCCACTCCGTGGGAGCCGGAGGAGGATCCATCGCATACCTCGATCGTGGAGGATCTCTCAAAGTCGGCCCTAAAAGCGCGGGAGCTCAGCCCGGTCCGGCCTGCTATGGAAAGGGGGAGGACCCCACGGTCACCGATGCAAATCTAGTTCTTGGCAGACTCGTGCCGGATTTTTTCCTTGGGGGAAAGATGAAAATTTATCCGGAGCAAAGCCGCAGGGCCGTTAAAAAAATTGCCGGCGCAATCGGAAAATCCATAGAGAGTACGGCTGAAGGGATTATTGAGATTGCTAACTCGACAATGGAAAAGGCTATCCGTGTGATCTCTATTGAACGCGGATTCGATCCAAGAAGTTTTAGCCTGTGTTCATTCGGGGGAGCAGGAGGGATGCATGCCGTGGATGTGGCCTCTCATCTCAGCATGTCAAAAGTGATTGTGCCTAAGAATGCAGGAGTCCTCTCCGCAGTGGGATTACTACTGGCTGATTCGATAAAAGACTACTCAAAATCCGTTATAAAACTGGCTGACAAAACCGGAAAAAAGGAGCTGAAAGGACTCTACTCTAAACTGATCAAAAAAAGCATAACGGACATGAAAAAAGAAGGATTTGCTGACCACCAGATAAAGATTTTCCCTACCCTAGATCTCAGATACTTGGGACAATCCTATGAAATCTCTATTCCATACAAGGAAAACAGCTCATTTGATTCCGCTTTCCACTCTGCTCATCAAAAACTCTATTCCTATTCTCATCCCAACCGCCCTGTGGAAATCGTCAATATCCGCATCAAAACTGTCGGCACTACAAAAAAAATTCGATTCAAAAAGAATCCGCTGCAATCTCCGAATCCACAGGATGCCCTGTTTGGAGAACAGGAGTTCATTTACAGCCAAAAAACTTATAAAGGCAAGATATATAAACGCTCTCTTTTAAGAACAGGAAATACGATCCTCGGCCCGGCATTAATCGTGGATGATGAATCCACTACACTACTTCCGCCGGGCTGGCGGCTGACCGTGGATAGTTACCTTAATCTTTTTATCCAAAGGAAAAAGAATGAAATCTCCCTCATTTGATCCGATAGAGCTTGAGCTTTTCAAGAACATACTCGTCTCCATTTCTGAAGAGATGGGTGCTGTTCTCTGCCGGACATCTCTATCTCCGAATATAAAAGAAAGGAAAGATTTCTCCTGTGCTCTTTTTAACAAAAAGGGGGAAACATTTGCACAAGGATCACACATTCCTGTCCATCTCGGAGCCATGCCTTTATCAGTTCAAGAGGCTCTGAAAACAGTTAAATTCGAAGATGGAGATATCCTTATCCTCAACGATCCCTACAGAGGAGGAACTCATCTGCCCGATCTCACCTGTATCTCCCCGGTTTTTATTGAGAAAAAACTTGAGTTTTTTGTGGCCAACAGAGCCCATCATTCAGATATTGGAGGCATGTCTCCAGGCTCAATGCCTTTAGCCACAGAGATCTTCCAAGAGGGACTTATTATACCTCCCGTCAAACTTTGTCAAAGAGGAAAATTCAACAATGCGGTTTTTGACATGATATTGGCCAATGTCAGGACTCCAGATGAAAGAAAGGGCGACCTTCTTGCACAGGTCGCCGCCAACCAGAAAGGCAAGCAGCGCTTGATTGAAACAGTGAGAAAACATGGGCTAAGGAAAATCACCAAGTATGGACGTTTCATACAGGAGTATGCAGAAAAAATCCTAAGACAGACGATTCAGGACATTCCTGATGGGGCTTATTCGTTTTCCGATTTTCTCGATGATGATGGAATCACAAACAAGCCCATTCAAATTGCGGTTGAAATAACCATCCGGAATTCCGATGCTTGGATTGACTTCTCATCCTCTGATCCCCAGACTGAAGGCGGAGTAAATGCCAATTATGCTGTCACAACTTCAGCGGTTCTCTATGTGTTCCGATCTTTAATCAAAGAAGACATCCCTTTTAACACGGGACTTTTAAATCCTCTGAACATCATTGCTCCACCGGGATCTATTGTAAATGCTCAGTATCCTGCGGCCACAGCCGGAGGCAATGTAGAGACATCACAAAGAATCGTCGATGTCCTCCTCGGAGCTCTGGCCAAAGCGATGCCCGAAAAAATCCCGGCAGCGAGTTCAGGAACTATGAATAACATCGCTTTCGGGGGCTATGATCGAATCCGCAGGACAAACTTTGCCTACTATGAGACAGTGGGAGGAGGAATGGGTGCAAATTCTAATCTTGATGGGCTCAGCGGAGTTCATACACACATGACCAATTCCTTGAATACTCCTCTCGAAGCCTTAGAAAATTACCTGCCCATAAGAATCACGACTTATGCTCTTCGTCGAGGATCTGGAGGATCTGGCGCCAGAAGAGGAGGAGAAGGAATCATCCGAGAGTATGAATTTTTGGAACATGCACAGGTCTCCATCATCTCTGAACGAAGAAAGTTTGCCCCCTATGGCGCTTTGAATGGACAAAACGGCCGAAAAGGTCGAAATATCCTCATCTCGTCCGGGAACAAAAAAACTTTGCTAAGCGGAAAAATCAATTTTAAAATAAAGCCGCACGAACGCCTCCGAATTGAAACACCTGGAGGAGGAGGATATGGCCAGAAAAAATAACAAATCCTCGTTTGGGCCGGGTTTCTTAGTTACAGCGGCCTTTATAGGACCTGGAACAGTCACAACATGTTCACTTGCCGGAGCAAATTTCGGTTATGCCCTCATTTTTGCTCTTGTGTTCGCCGTGATCACTACAATAATTCTTCAGGGAATGACGGGCCGTTTGAGCCTAGGTTCAGGCTTGGACCTTGCCCAATCTTTGCGGGGGCACTCCCAGAATCGCTGGACTCGTATTCTTTTTATCATTCTCACCTTATCATCTATTACCTTAGGTTGTGCAGCCTATGAAGCCGGGAATATTATTGGCGGTTCACTCGGCCTAAATCTCATCACCCCTGTCCCACAAAAAGTTTGGGTTGTTTTAATCACATTAGTGGCCATGCTCATCCTTGGAGCAAAAAAATACCACCTTGTAGAGAAGGTTCTCATTTTTCTTGTTTTTATTATGAGTCTTTCATTTATAACGACTTTAATTATTATAAAACCGGACATTTCGGCCATCCTTAGAGGATTTATTCCGACTTTTCCAAAAAATTCTCTCTTCATAGTTCTGGCTCTTATCGGCACGACTGTTGTCCCCTACAATCTTTTTCTCCATTCGTCGGCTGTGAAGGAAAAATGGAAAACAAAAGAAGATCTCAAGAATGTAAATCGAGATCTTCTTCTCGCAGTTTGTCTTGGAGGCTTCATTTCAATTTCTATTGTTGTCACATCAGCTGTCGCATTCCATGCCGGCGGCATTCCTTTGGAAAATGGAATCCAGATGGCCCAGCAGCTTAAACCTCTATTTGGCAGTTTTACAAACATTATATTTGGGATAGGATTTTTCGCCGCTGGGATGAGCTCAGCCATCACTGCACCTTATGCTGCTGCCTTTGCATCTTCGGGTATCTTAAACTGGAAGGGAGGGCAGAATTCAAAAGGATTCAGAGCCGTTTGGATGGGAGTACTTCTGGCCGGTATGACCGTTTCTCTCCTCAATCTCAAACCTCTATCAGTTATTGTTTTTGCCCAAGTCGCAAATGGAATCATTCTTCCCATGGCCTCCATATTCCTTCTTGTTGTCTTGAATAACCGCAGACAGATGGGACAACTTGTCAATACTCTGTGCCAAAACATTATCGGTGGAATCATCATACTCATCGTTTCAGCCCTAGGCCTTTGGAACATTTTCAAACTCTTCCTCAAATAGAGCCGGACGAAACCCTATCGTATTCTGCCTCCATCACAAACTCCCTAGTCGCCGTTCAGGACATTCAAATTTCTAAAGCCGTCTATGAAAGACTCCGCTCCTGACCTGAATAACTCATAAAAAAATCTTAGAAAAAGAATAAAGAAGACTTTACTAAAAGCCCATGGAATTGAATAATAGTAGGCTATAGTAAAAATTTTTTCTGCAATAATACGACGATATGTCTCAAGACTTCGACCCAAAAAACAATTACAAACAGACGCAAAAAGACGTAGGTTATGTGGCACGTAAAGACGCAACACAGGCAGATTATGATCGTGTAGGTTTTAAGGCCGGGCTCGAAGTCCATCAACAGCTCAAGACAAAAAAGAAACTGTTCTGCAATTGCCCTGCCGGGCTATATCATGAAGACGACGATTACGACGCCGAGATCATCAGGCACATGCGACCCACTCTGAGCGAACTCGGAGAATATGACGGGACCGCCCTCATGGAATTTAAAACTCGAAAGAACATCATCTACAGGATAAAAAACGAAACAACATGCACCTATGAGATCGACGACACCCCCCCCTTTCCTATCAACAGGGAAGCTCTGAATATCTCACTGGAAATCGCTCTCCTCAGTAAGCTCAATATTGTGGGAGAAGTTCATATCACACGAAAACAATATTTGGACGGAAGCAT
>JAUWVG010000141.1 GCA_030617525.1 Candidatus Aminicenantota bacterium
TACTGCCTGAGCTTCTGGAACTGTTCCTTCCGCCCGGTGATGATCTTGTGTGTATAGCACTGGTGACCGACATCCCAGATGATCTTGTCTTTCCCGGCATCAAAAACCTGGTGAAGAGCCAGCGTCAGCTCTACAACTCCCAGATTCGAGGAGAGGTGACCACCTGTTTTCGAGACCACCTGAATGATCAGCTCCCGGATTTCCTGGGCCAGCTGACCCAATTCTTTCCGGTTGAGTTCTTTGATATCCTTTGGTGACTGGACCCGATCTAAAATTTTATCCATTCTTTTCACATGCTAAAAGGGAAGATCGTTGTTCTCCGGGTCCTCCGGGGATTCATCCTTGTCTTCTGTCGAATCTTTTGGATCTTCGGCAGATTCTTCCTCTCCTGTCAAAACAAACGGCTCGGCCTTGACTTCCCCACTCTCATCCTTAAGAAGTATCTCTGTCTTTTTTTCGGCCTTGTCCAGTTCCACTCTTAAAAATTTGGCCCGCTTGACACCCTTTTCAAACAACGACAGGGACTCATTGAGCGAAAGACCACCCTCCTCCAGTTTTGAGACAATGTTTTCCAGGTCAGCCAGGGCTTTTTCGAAGCTTAAATCGGCCATGTCAAACTCCTCTTTATTGGGGTTTAATGGGGACAGTCCCCAATTTTCCCAATCTATCTTTTATGGTTTTTTTGGGATCCACGGTTTTGACCAAACAGGTCAATTCGCCTTTATAAAAAGAGACAACAAGCTCCTCGTTCTCCGCCACCTCATCGATGCCGCGGACGAGCTGCCGCCCCTTGTCTGTCCAGCACAAGGTGTAGCCTTTTTTAAGAATTTGGAGAGGGCTCAGGGTGTGGAGTTCAGCCGCCAGACGCTCCCATGTGCCCTTAAGACCCTGGATCTTCTCTCTCATTAAATTCAACAATCTCTCCTCGTAAAGAGACGCACGAGAACGGCTCTCGATTATCTTCTGCTGCAGGTTCTTGATCACATTCCACGCCCTCATATCCAGCTCGTCTATCTTTTGTTCGAGGCTCTTGAGTTTGAACTTAAAGTTCTGGAACGCCTGGTGATGGATCAGGCTCTGTACCCTGTGTTTGTTCTCCTGAATGCAGAGCCGCAAAAGATGGACCATCTGCTGATGCAGATTATCGATGCGCTCGGCAAAAGCCTGTTCTTTTTCGATCACCATCTCAGCCGCTGCCGTAGGTGTGGACGCCCGGATGTCGGCTACAAAGTCGGCGATCGTAAAATCCACTTCGTGCCCCACAGCCGAAATCAGCGGAATTGGACAATTAAAAATGGCCCGGGCTACAATTTCTTCATTAAAGGCCCACAGGTCCTCCATGGACCCGCCGCCCCGTCCGGCAATTAAAACATCGATACCGGTTTGGCTTCCCAGATAATCGATACCTTCGGCAATCTCCCGGGCCGCTCCCTCTCCCTGCACCCGGACCGGATAAATCACTACATGCAGATGTGCAAACCGCCGCTCCAGGGTACGGAGGATGTCGATGATGGCCGCTCCCCTGGGGGACGTCACCACCCCGATTTTTTTCGGAAGGGCCGGGAGTTTTTTCTTGATCTCCGGATCGAACAGCCCCTCTTTGGTCAGTTTGTCCTTGAGCTGTTCGAAGGCCAGCTGCAGCGCCCCCTTGCCTTTGGGCTCGACAAGGTCCACGATGAGCTGGTAGGTTCCTCTTGGCTCAAAAACATTTACAGGCCCCCGGCAAATGACCTGAAGTCCGGACTCGAGGTCAAATTTGACTTTGTTTGCCGAAGAGCGCCACATGACGGCCCTCAGCTGGCTGTCCTTGTCCTTGAGAGTAAAATAGAGATGACCTGAATGGGCCCGTGTAAAATCGGCAATTTCCCCCTCCACCCAGACTTGAGGAAAAGAGCCTTCCAGCATGGTTTTGATCAACCCGGTCAATTCCGATACGGAATACACCTTGTCCGACTGGAAAAGATCGTTAAAGTCCACTGTCCTCATCAATAATCATCTCCCTCCGTATGGACAGAGCCCTGCCCGTCCGGGCATCCACTTCGATAAAAACACTCGATAAAAAGCCGCCTTCTTTTGACGGCTCAAACCGCTGTGACCGCGAGGTCAGGAACCGGGCAACACCCGCTTCTTTTTTGATGCCGATGACCGCGTTATATCCTCCCACCATGCCCACATCGGAGATATAGGCGGTGCCCTGTGGAAGGATCCTCTCGTCGGCCGTGGTCACATGTGTGTGTGTGCCAATGACAGCCGATACACGGCCGTCCAGATACCATCCCATTGCCTGTTTTTCAGAGGTGGCTTCGGCATGAAAGTCTACAAGGACAACAGGAGTGGCGGCCTTTAAGACCTCCAACTCTTTGTCGGCCGTACGGAACGGGCAGTCGATGGGCTCCATAAAAACACGCCCTTGAAGGCTCATCACGCCCACTTTGGCCCCGCTGTCCGCCTCGAAGACACAGGCTCCCCGCCCAGGGTTGACCGGCGGGTAATTGGCCGGCCGCAGGAGATGGGGTTCTTTATCCAAAATATCAAGCACTTCACGCTTGTCCCAGATATGATTTCCTGAGGTCAAAACATCCACCCGCACAAAAAGCTCGCGGGCTGTCTTCATTGTCATGCCGGCACCTCCGGCCGCATTCTCCCCGTTCGCAATAACAACTGTCGGAGACAGTCTCTTGAGAAGAGCAGGCAGGTGTTTATCAAGAACCTGCCGTCCGGGCCGGCCGATGATATCCCCCAGAAATAGGATGCTTATTTTATCGGGCATATTCTACAGCCCTCATTTCGCGGATAACGGTGACTTTGATTTTCCCCGGATATTCCAGCTCGTCCTTGATCCTCTGCGCAATCTCTTTGGCGGCAAGGGAGGCTTTTTCGTCTGAGATCTTCTTGCTTTCCACAATAATTCTGATTTCCCGGCCGGCCTGAAGCGCAAAGGCTTTGGCCACGCCTTCATAGGTGTTGGCAATCTCTTCCAGCTTCTCCAGTCTCTTGATGTAAGCCTCGAGCAGCTCACGCCGTGCGCCAGGACGGGCCGCCGAAAGCGTGTCCGCAGCCTGGACCAGAACGGCCTCGACGGAAGGAAAATCCACATCTCTATGGTGGGAAGCGATGGCGGCCACTATGCGCTCGCTCTCACCATATTTTCTGGTCAGTTTCACACTCAACTCGGTGTGTGTGCCTTCGACCTCCCGATCGACGGCCTTTCCGATATCATGGAGAAGACCGGCGCGAATCGCGACATTGACATCCACTCCCAGCTCTCTCGCCATGATCGCGGACAGAAAGGCCACTTCCTTGGAATGCTGGAGGACATTCTGGCCGTAGCTTGTCCTGTATTTGAGCCGTCCGAGAAGTTTGACCAGCTCGGGATGAAGATTCTGAATCCGGAGTTCCAGCATCACAGACTCTCCCTCCTGCTTGATCTTTTCTTCCAGATCTTTCTTGACAGTTACGACAATCTCTTCGATCCGAGCGGGATGGATCCGTCCGTCCAAAACAAGCTTTTCGATGGCCAGACGCGCCATTTCACGGCGGATGGGATCAAAGCTCGAGAGGATGACGGCCTCAGGAGTATCGTCAACGATAATATCCACTCCTGTGGCCAATTCCAAAGCCCGGATGTTCCGGCCTTCGCGGCCGATGATGCGTCCCTTCATATCGTCAGACGGCAAATCTACAACAGATACTGTTGTCTCCACAACATGCTCGGCGGCGGAACGCTGGATGGCCTGGCTGATGATATCCTTGGCCAGGGCCTGCGCCTTTTCTCTTGTCTCTTCCTCGATTTTGCGGACAGTCTGAACGGCTTCGAGCTTGGCCTCGTCTTCGATTTTTCTCTGGAGTTCTTTCTTGGCCTCTTCCTGTGTGATGTTTGCTATGCGCTCCAGCTCTTCGAGCGCTTTCTGTTTGATCTCATTGACCTTTGTCTCTCGTTCATCGATTCCCCGTGAACGTTCACTAAGGCGGTTTTCCTTGTTCGAGAACTCCCGCTCTTTTCTTTCCAATCCCTGGAATTTCCGTTCCAGATTTTCCTCTTTCTTGACCAGACGTCTTTCTGTCTCATTGAACTTGTGCCGCCGTTCACGGGTCTGGCGTTCAAAATCCGATTTGAGATTGATGAGTTTTTCTTTTGTCTCGATTTCGACTTCCCGTCTTTGCCTGCCGGACTCATCCTTGGCGTTGTCGATAATCGCTTTGGCCTCCTGTTTAGCTTTAAAAATAGCACTGGTTCCTGATTTCTTCTGGACGAGGATAAAAATCAGGACTCCTGACAATAAAACAATAATACTTATCGCAATTAGTAATGTGATACTCACAACGACCACCTCCTTAAGGAGGTCAAAGGAGACGAAAGGAAGGAGGATTAAAGGGGCTTCACCCCAATAAAACACTTCTGAAAATGTGTTTTCATTCTTTTTTTCTAGTTGTAGAGATTTCTCTCATGTTATTTATTCAATCTTGAACCGATTTCCTCGACTTTTTTCGGCGGTGCCCTGTGGGGCTTTGCCGTATTTTTATCCCTGTTAATGAATGCCTCCAAACTTTCAACGTCATCTTCCATATGTCCTAATACTTCATTCAGTTGATCCAGTTCCTTCTGGCTCAAAAAGTATTCATCCGCTATGTTCAAGGCCGCTAAAACCGCGATCTTGAACATGTCTGTTGATTTTGATTTTACTGCAACTTCGTGCATTTTTTGATCAACATGAGAAGTAAGATGACTTATGTACTTTTCATCCTCTTCTCCTTTGACTCTAATTTTATATTTTTGTCCGTAAATTTCGATGTCAATAACTTTATCAATCATAGTCCTATCTGATCTATCTGACTGATAATGGTCTCAATTTTTTCCTTCATTTCCTCCTTTTCATTTTTATAATCCTGTAAAATAGTATCATAGTTTTCGAATTTCTTAGCCTGTTCTTCCAAGTCTTTTTTTTCTGCTCTAAGTTCCTTGACTTGACTTTTGAGCTGTCCGTTTTCACTGACGAGTTTGTTGATGTAGTCAACAATCCGGGAGACTTTCCCCTCTAAAATTCTAATTCTTTCTAATTCAGTTGTCAATTTTTCCCCCCTTCTCTCAGTTCGATTTTAAATTTGGCCTTGAGCGTTTTGAGGACCTTGGCAATGGAACTCTCGACCTCCTCTGCCAAAAGCGTCCGCTGCGGGTTCCGGAACACAAAACGCAGCGAAAGACTCACCTTCCCCTTTGGAATAGAGGCCCCTGTAAATCGGTCATGGAGATCGAATGTTTCCAGAAAGGGAAGTTGAAGCTCCGCGATGTCTTTCTGGACATCCTGGTAGTTGACACTGCGGCCAATGATAAAAGTGATGTCCCGCGTGACAGTGGGAAATTTGCCGATCGGAGTAAAATGAAAGGCTTTCGGCTGCTTCTCAAACAACACATCCAGGTTGATCTCTGCAGACCAGACTGGCTCTTTGAGGGAATAGGCCTCAAGGATAGCTTGACTGATGCATCCGAGAGAACCGATTCGTCGTCCCTTGTAAAAGATGCAGAGGGAATGTTCCGGTTCAAAGCAGAAATTTTTCGATTCCTTAAAAGAATACGCCGAATATCCGAGATGCGCGAGGAGGTCTTCACAGGCCCCCTTCAGATGAAAAAAGCCTGTCTTTTCTGTCTTGGCCTGCCAGTGAGGAAAATCATTGTCTCCTGTCATTGCCATGCCCAGCATCGTATCCTCATGTGTTACTTCTTCTTCCCAGGAGTAGGCCTTTCCGATTTCAAAAAAATGTGCGCCTTCCGCTCCATGGTTGAGGTTCCAGACGATGTTTTCAAGAAGTCCTCCGATAAGAGTTGTTCTGAGGATGGAGGCCTTTACGGAGATGGGATTCCGGATTTCGACAGGCTCACGGTTCACTTTGAACAGGGCATCTTTCTCCGGGTCCACAAAGCTGAAATTGACGGCTTCATCGAGGCCGTGGTGAAAGAGGATCTGCCGGATCTTGGAGATAAAGTTTTTTTTGTGATCGCGGGTGTACTCAAGAACATTGTGGGGGGGGACCAGAGACGGAATCTTATCGTAGCCGTAAAACCGGGCAACCTCTTCGATCAAATCGGCTTCCCTATCGATATCCACTCGAAAAAAAGGCACCTTGACCTGCCAGATGCCCTGCTGCTGATTTTCCAGGCTGAAACCCAGATTGGTCAGAATACTCATGATAAATTCGTCGGCAACGCTCACGCCTATCAGCTCTTTTACTCTGTGGTTGCGGAGCAGGACCGTCCTGTTTTTTTTGGGTTTGGGATAGACATCTGTGATCCCTTGAGTGGCTTTCCCTTCAAATTGCGTCATCAAGGAGGCGGCCATCAAGGCGGCTTTAGGCGGGAACGACACATCCGCGCCCCTTTCAAAACGGTAGGATGCGTCTGTCTGGATCCCGGTTTTTTTGCCTGTCTTCCGGACAGAAACCGGATCAAAGCACGCGCTCTCGATAAACACATCC
>JAUWVG010000495.1 GCA_030617525.1 Candidatus Aminicenantota bacterium
AAGGAAAAACAGCATGACTAAATCCGATTTTAATGATCCTTATAATCCCCGGTCGCAGTCGAATCCAGGGTATTCGCATCCGGATAAGCCTAAAAAAACCTACCGGGGAAACGAATTTACGATTAATCTTTATGAGGACTGGCAGGACAAGACAATCTTCACTATCACGGGCCCGGTCACAGACGGCATACAGCACAACATCACCATCATGGTCGACCATGATGTCGAGGTAGACAACCTCCAGGATTTTGCGGACTGGAATGTTGGGACACTGGAGAACGAGCTCAAAGGATGCCGCGTGCTCAAACAGGGAGAAATCAACCTCAATAACGGCATCCCAGCATATAAAGTCGTGTATGTCTGGTATCCTACCGAGGATCTGCGGTTCTATCAGGAACAGATCTTAGTTCTCGTCAATAAAACCGGTTACAAGCTCACAGCATCCTTCACGAAAAAATCCCGCAAAACTTTGGGACCGCAGGTGGAGCGGATGATGTTGAGCTTCAATCCCATACAAACTTAAAGCACCCCTCCCCTATCTATGAACGATGGATGACACGATCCAAGGCAAACACCCACCGATAACAGTCAAGGTTATCAAGGGCGATACAGACAAAACCACTTTTTCTTTTAAAAAGATCTTCCGGATCGGACGCGATGAGGACTGTCAGATCCAGATGCAAGACTCTTCTGTCAGCCGAGTGCATGCCGAAGTCTATTTCAGCGAAGGCCGTTGGTGGATTCGAGATCTCAACAGTGCCAATGGCATCCTTGTCGATGGCAAGAGGGTAGATCGTCTTCCTCTTTTGAGGCCGACAAAAATCGAACTTGGCGCCGATGGCCCTGTGCTCTCTTTTGAACTGAGAGAGGTCACCGGAAGTATTACCATCCCTGCAAAAAAAGATCCCTCCATCACACAATATGTTAAGCAGTATTTCAGTGATTCATCCGGAAAAGATGCCGGGGAGCACACCATGTATATCCGAAAAGCCTTCGAGCGTGTGCAAAAAAAACAGAAGGGAAAGTACTTCATCATCATCGGAGCCGCAGCCATCCTGCTTCTTATCACAGGGACCGTTGTTGTTGTCCAGCACACAAAGCTTCAGAAACAGAAACAAATCGCCATCGACCTGTTTTATGATATGAAAAATGTGGAGATAGAGATCGCACAATTGAGAGAGCAGATCGATGTCGGAGAAAATGTGAGCAGACTCTCCAAAATGAGCGAAAATTATGACCAGTTTATCGATAATCTCGGCGTTTACACAAGAAAAATGAGTCAAGAAGACAGGCTGATCCTGAAAATGGCGAGTATTTTCGGTGAATGCGAAGTGAACATTCCTGATAAGCTGTTCGTTCAGGAAGTGAAAAAGTATATCAAAAAGTGGCAGTCGACAAGAGATTTTGCGATAGGAATCAGGAAAGCCAAACAGAATAGATACGCGGAGAGAATATATCGTATCATGCGGAGCCACAATCTTCCGCCTCAATTTTTTTATCTGGCCCTTCAGGAGAGCCGATTCAACACGGATGCCTGTGGCCCTCAAACCCGATATGGACATGCCAAAGGAATGTGGCAGTTCATACCCGATACAGGCAAGCAGTATGGACTCCACATAGGCCCTCTTGCTCAATACAGGAGGCCCGATCCAGAAGATGACCGTCACGATTTCGAGAAATCGACCAAAGCCGCTGCCGAATATATCCAATCGATATACAATACGCGAGCTCAAGCCTCGGGGCTTCTGGTGATGGCGTCTTACAATTGGGGTGAGCGAAGAGTGATCAGACTTATCGACCAAATGCCCGACAATCCTCGGGAAAGAAATTTTTGGCGCCTACTGGAGGACCACATCGATCGCATACCGAGAGAAACCTATGATTATGTTTTCCGAATATTCGCTGCTGCTGTCATAGGAGAGAACCCGAGGTATTTTGGATTTGAATTCGGCAATCCACTGGAACAAGTAAATACAAGACCGTCTCAATGAAAAAAACACACTTTCTATTTCTCACCAGGCAAAAAAACAAACCTCCTGATGCCCGATCCGACAGCCCTTCAAGCCCAGAACAATCCGTCGATCATTTAGAATACGCAAGCCTCTCAGACATTGGTCTCCAACGATCAGTCAACCAAGATAGCTACGGCACATTCCCTGCCGAAGGTCAATCAGGTCCCGGTTACAAAGGCCAGCTTTTTATAGTCGCAGATGGCATAGGCGGTCATGTCGGCGGCAACACAGCCAGTGCAATGGCTGTCAATATCATTCAAGAGGAATACTTCAAAGATGATTCTGAAAACATATCGGAAAGCTTGCTGAAGGCATTTCAAAAAGCCAATAAACTCATTTGCGATGAGTTAAGTTGCTCTGATCCCATGCTAAAAATGGGGACGACATGCTCTGCGCTGGTCTTGGCTCCTCAGCATGGATGTATCGCACATGTCGGTGACAGTCAGATCTTTCAAATCAAGAATGAAACGATCACACAGTTGACACAGGACCACACGATCATAGCCGACTTGATGCGCCGTGGAGCCATCACTGAAGAGCAAGCTAAAAAACATCCGGAAAAAAGAGTCTTGAGCCGTGCTGTGGGGATAGAGGC
>JAUWVG010000213.1 GCA_030617525.1 Candidatus Aminicenantota bacterium
CCTTATAATTGGGTGCGATTGTGATCAAATTGACGCCAAATGGACATTTCGTGAATTCTTGTGTTTTTTTAATTTCTGAGTCCAGCATTGAGGGTTCCATATTGCCTGCTGCCAGACATCCAAAAGCGTCGGCATTGCTCACATCCGCGACAAACCGGCTGTCTGAAATCCATGTCATGGCTCCGGCGATAATGGGGGTCTTGACTCCTAAGAATTCCCTGCCTTTTTTCCAGATGGATTCGAGATGTTTCATGTGCCTCCTTTTCACTGCTGTTTAACCTGAGTTATCCATGTAAAAATTCTTTTTATTGAAAGGCATATTGTAGTCCACAGGAGTGAAAGCTGCAATCGGAGGTTCAATGATATTTTGAAAATGTCTTTGTAGGGAATGTTTCCTGTAAACATATTCCAGAGGATCGATCTTACCCTTTTTGCGGGGCCGCTGTCTGTTTTTTCTGCAATCGTAAAATGAGAATGTGTCAAAATCGGCACGGCGGAAAAAATATCGTTCACCTTGAATAGCAGACGTCCATAGCGGTTGTCATAAAGGATCTTCTTTGTAGCCTGCTTGATGTAATGAGTTCGAAAAGTGATCGCATCGATACCATGTTTTAACGAGGTCTCCGCAGCCATTTGAGCCGTAAGAAACGCCGACTCGATTCCGTTCTTGTAATGCCTGGAAAAACTGGCATCACCGACCATGACCAGTCTGTCCCTCCGGACCTCCCCCTATGATGGCGATTCGAGATCCATCCTTGAGTGATAAACCCTTAGACATGCCGCTATTATACTATATAACATATTTTGACGATAGATTTAGTCATAGAAGGAAATGTTTTTCATGAAAACAATCTTAACTCTTGACAAGTGCAATAGATGCACATTACAATTAATGGTGTTTGAAACAAATAGAAATAACATAAGGAGAATAAAGTGAAGGCTGCCTTAAATGGAGAGAAGAATGGACAGTGAACAATTAAACCGGTTCAGAGAGAAGTTCCGGTATATTGAAAGAGAACTCATCGAATTGCTCAAAGAGGATAATGTCTGTTTCGGAGTCACTGTGTCTCAGTGCCATATCCTTCTTGAAATAGGAGGGAAAACAGAGACCTCCATTGTTGAATTGGCTTCGGTATTGAATCTGGATACAAGCACCTTAAGCCGTTCGATTGATGGTTTAGTCAGCATCGGTCTGGTCAATAGACAGCAGAATCCCAATGACAGAAGGTATGTTTGTGTTTCATTAAGCGTGCAGGGAAAAAAGATTTTTGAGTCCATTGAAAAAGCAAATAATGCCTATTTTTCAAAAATATTTCGATTGATTCCTGAAAATAAACATGATCAAATTTTTGAGAGTTTTCTTTTGTTTTTTGAGGCGATGAAAGCCGTAAAAGACGAAAACCGTCTCTGTGAAGAAGATCCAGATAAGATTGAGGAGAAATGAGCAAGTTGGAAAAGACATGGTGGATGACCTCACACATAGACACTGATGCCGGGAAGATTCCAAGGATTTCGACACAGCTGAATCAAAAGGATAGGCTCGGACATCTGAAAGTCCGATTAGGCATCCGGCGTAGAAAGTATTCGGTTTCTCCTGGACTTTACGGTATTGGAAATCCAGATTCTAATTCTCCAGTTTTGGTGACGGCCAATTATAAGCTGAGTTTTGATAAACTCAGAATGGAATTGGAAGGGATGGATGCCTGGATTCTGATCCTGGATACTAAGGGCATTAACGTTTGGTGTGCGGCTGGAAAAGGAACTTTTGGAACGGATGAATTAGTTGAGAGGATAACAGCCGTGAATCTCAGCAGGGTGGTCTCTCACAAGAAATTGATTTTGCCCCAATTGGGAGCTCCGGGCGTAGCGGCGCATATTGTAACAAAAAGAACCGGATTCAAAATTTCATACGGACCGGTTCTGGCCAAGGATGTCCGACAGTTTATTCAGGCAGGGAATAAAGCCACTCCACAGATGCGTGCTGTCCGGTTTCCTCTCCGGGAAAGACTTGTTTTAACGCCAGTTGAGATTACGGGGATTTTGAAGCCTTTGTTGATTATAACGTTTCTCGTGTTGATTTTAGATCTTTCTGGTCTCGACATTATTTCCGTGAAGGATTTACTTCCCTACATCGGAGCGATAGGGGTGGGGGCCTTCCTTGTTCCCGTCCTCCTCCCATGGATTCCCGTGAGGGCCTTTGCATTGAAAGGCTTCATTTTAGGAATCATATATGCCTTTGTCTTAAACATCTCTTCGGGATATATTCTTTCTCCCAATCCGAACTGGAGTCAGGCACTCGTCTATTTTCTCACGCTTTCTGCACTGTCTTCCTTTTTGGCCATGGGTTTTACAGGTTCCTCCACATACACATCTCTGTCAGGCGTTGTGCGGGAGATGAAGTTTGCGGTTCCTTCAATTATCATCGTGGCGACATTAGGAATTGGATTCATGATTTTGAAGTTGTTCGTCCGATTTTAGGCAAGGAGTGAAAAAAGATGAAGAATGAGTACCTAAAAAACGTAGTGACTTTGAAATACGATATAGACAAGTGCACTGGCTGCGGCATTTGTGTGGATGTTTGCCCTCATGCCGTCTTCCGGATGGAAAACAGAAAAGCCGTCATTACAGATAGGGACCTCTGTATGGAATGTGGGGCCTGTGAAAAAAACTGTCCCTTTTCAGCTCTCTCTGTCCGATCAGGAGTCGGTTGTGCCTGGGGAATTATGATGAGTGAATTGAAAGGGAAAGATGAGCCCTGCTGTGGCTGTGGAGAGTAAGGTTGGTTTTTGATATTTATTATTTTGATTGTGTCTGTTTCTCGGAGAGATAACGGACGCCTTGGGCTATACTTGTGGGAAGGGCTATGCTTTTTACTTCTTCTTGATGTTGAGGCAAAATGTAGATCGTCGTGGGGGTTTCGTGGATGATTAAAATGTTCCGGATATTTTGATCTGATTCAGGTGATAATCCTAGGGATTCAACGATGGGAAGGCCTTCCTCTGAGATCAGAATATCCGCCGGGATTGGCTTTCCACCCCCAAGGGAATAATGAATATTTGGAAAAATGATATTTGCGTAAAATGTGAAAAAAAGGATAAAAAGAGCCAACAAAAACGCAGCTGGAATCCATAATTCTCTGGAGGGTAGGATCTCTTTGCGTTTGATTTTAACAAGATCATCGATCAGGCTTTTTCCTGTCGCATAGAAGAGCCATGCATAAAGGAGCCAATAGATATTCCCAAAATTTACGATCTGTCCAAATCGAGTTAATATCCAATTCCATTCAAAATTTCCGTAGAAAAAAAATAAAAGTATATAGATAAATGTGATTCCAGCTAATAAGCTAACAATGGACAATTCTAGGATTTTTGATAAAGGCTTTGTTTTTTTACCCGCTATGGCCGACAAAACAATGAAGATGAGAATGGGAGCCATCAAAATCAGAACAAAAATAAAACCCACCAAAATATACTGGATCTGGAAAGAAGATATTTCAAAAATGCCTAAGCGTCTGAGATGAAAAAAAGAGATAAACATGCCGCAAAAATACAAGAAACCTGAAAGGAGAGCAGAAATCGCGATGGATTTTCCTAGGAAAATTGAATACGGAGATTTTTCGATCACTTCTAGTTTCCTGCTTGTTCAAGCTTAAACGGCACAGTAACAGAAAATACAACTGGCACCGCCTCATTATTGATGATTTTCGGCTCAAATTTCCACTGTTTAACGGCATCTATAGCCGCTTGATCTAGCAGAGGTATTGAAAACTGTAATTTTACAGCCTCAACCTGTCCTTGTTCATTCACTCTCACTTTTAAGGCTACAACGCCACTTATTCCTTTTTCCCTTGCCTGTTTTGGGTAAACAGGATCTACGCTCGAAAGAATTTCCGGGGGGGTGAGATTGCCCTTCAGGACCACTGCGCCTTTGGTGAACTCATCTTCATCTAATGCTGGATTTTTGTCACTAAAGATCCAAACAAAAATAAAGACCGCGGCAAGGACACCTAATATGATGGCTGGAGGGAGGAGGAGAGTTTTTAGGCTGAAAGAGGTTCTCGTCTCAGCAGTGGTTTCGGATCCATCCTGAGGTTTTAATTGACTTGTAGTCGGAGTCTCAGCTTCTGTTTTTTTTAAGTCCTCGCAGAGTTCGTCCACACTCTGATACCTTCTCTTCCTATCCTTTTCCAGGCATTTCAGGATTATCCTGCTGAGCCTTTCATTCACCTGGGTGTTAAACTCACTCGGCTCCTGAGGTGTATCGGTCTTATGTTTGAAGGCAATGATTATAGGTGTTTTCCCTTTAAAAGGAGCATTCCCGGTGACCAATTCATACAGGATGACTCCAAGGGAATAGATGTCCGATCGTGTGTCCACCTCGTCTCCTTCCACCTGCTCTGGAGACATGTATTCAGGAGTTCCCACGATTATACCTGCTTCGGTTATTCCTTTTGATTCTGTTGAACGAGCGATTCCAAAGTCCATGATTTTTGCATTTCCTTCTTCGTCAATCATGATATTACTGGGCTTTAAGTCCCTGTGAACAACTCCCAAACGATGAGCTTCGGCGAGGCCATGGCATATCTGTTTGGCGATGGCCACAGATTTACCTATCGAAACCTGTCCTGATCTTCTGATGAAACTCTTGAGGTCTTCCCCTGGGACGTACTCCATCGTGATGAAGTGATTGCCTTCGTGTTCGTTCAGGTCATACATCTTGCAGACATTTTTGTTGGTAATCTTTCGGGCAAATTTCAGTTCATTGCTGAATCTGGCAATTGTGTTTTTTTCATTGGCGATCTCGGGCTTCAGGATTTTTATGGCCATATCCTCTTCGATTTTCTTGTCGAATACCTTGTAGACCGTACCCATGCCGCCTTTTCCCAATTGTTCGATAATTTCGTACCGGTTGGCAAAGACTCGTCCTCTAGAGAGTGCTCTTAGAGGAGTCTGAAGTGTTTCAGTGGCGTCAGACACTTTTTGGGGCTGAAGTGTTGCTCCACATAAACCACAAAAGCGTGTAGAGTTTGGATTGTCAGATTGACACTGAGGACATTTCATGAAAGCAGATCCCTTAAAATTCCCAATCGATAATAGATATATTAGTTCCTTGAATAATCCATGTCAAATAGGAATGTAAAAGCATCTCTATTTCCGTGATTTCAAAAACGAGTTCTGTAAAGTGAAAAGAAACCACGTTGCGTTTTCCCCAGCGAGGAAAACTCACTCGATCTCCGTCCTCGCTCTCAT
>JAUWVG010000408.1 GCA_030617525.1 Candidatus Aminicenantota bacterium
AACCTGCGAGTAAAATGGAAGATTCTGTTGATATAGGGATACATAAACAGACCGAAAGCCAAAACAGTTCCAATCAAGACCCCTAATAAAATATTTTTTCTCATTCTGTTCCTCTTTTCTATTTTACTGTCCATTTTTGTCTCCTTGCTGATTTTTCTCAGCCGAATTGTCCGTATCTAAGAAAAAAACCTCTTCAAACGGCACACCAAACACGTTGGCAATCTTTAGGGCAAGGACAGCGGAAGGCACCCAGCGTCCCCTCTCCACAAAATTGATGGTCGTTCGAGTGACCCCCACAAGCTCAGAAAGTTGTTCTTGAGTTAAATCCTTTTTTGCCCTTTGAACCTTTATTGTATTCTTTAGGATATTTTCACTCATTTTTAGCCCCTCGGTTGTAATAAAGAAACGACCCAACTAAAGCGATGATGGCTCCCCACAGAACGAAAAACGGTCCGTTGGGAAGATTGAATCTGGAAAATACAGACAAAACCGATCTAAAAAAAAAGAATTCAGGTGACATCCTAAGAATTGTGAAGCCCACAGTCACAAAAAAAGCAACCCGGTAGGCTTTCAACCAGTTTAATTTTGCTCTTTCATCGTAAACAGCTGTAGGCAAAGAAGGATCCTTTTTGAGTTTCTTCTTGTACAGCCAGAATCTCGTTAGAAAAATGAAAATCGAAAGAAACCATAAAATAATTGCACAATAAAAAAGGCTATTACTCAAAGTCCTTAAAAATCTACGATTAAAACTGAAGATGGAGAAGATAGTGGGAGATAGATCTAAGCAAAACGCAACGATCGTACCCATTAAAACTCCCCATAATATATTCTTCCGCATCCGCGACATCTTTTCTATTTGTCCCCCCATATGATCCTCCGTTTTAAAAAAACATATGTTTAGTATGCTATACATAATATATAGTCAACAGAACTTTATGTCAAGTCGTAACAACATTTCAGGTTAAAACGACATGCATAGTTTCATGACATCGGAACCATAGAAGCTGTTGCCTTAATTAACCTGAATAATTCATGAAAAATGTCAATGTTTCACGTAATACAATTAATATCAAGGGATTACATGAGTTTTTTCGGTGAGTACCAAATAAACATATTCTCCCATTGTTATATTCTATTATAATCGACATTTTTCCCCCTCCGGGCGAGACGATTTCACCGCATCTGGGTTGTTGCAGCGGGTTCGCGGTGAAATACCACAGCTTCACCCACCGCGCCTACCATCTACGGCAAACTCGACTCGTGAATTATCCAGCTTAATTTGATAATATATGTTTTAGAAAACAAAATAAAATTACTCTCTTCTTAAAGGAGATGCCTTTGAAAGTAAAAAAATACAGAGGTACACCCTATCACCTGTGGAATCCATTCACTCCCATGGTGGAGTTCCAATCCATGATGGACATTGGGCCTTCGGTTATCCACAGGGGCGACGGCCCTTATGTCTATAACGGCAAAGGAAAACGATACATCAACGGATTTTCTTGCCTATGGAATGTCGCCGTCGGTCACGGCCGGAAGGAGCTTGTCGAAGCCGCTGCTTCTCAAATGCAGGAGCTGGCGTTTGCTTCCTGTTTCCGCCAGTCGCATCCCCGCGCGATTGAATTGGCCGCTAAACTGATCGATATCACCTCGGGAAATTTTAACCGTGTCTATCTCGGCTCCAACGGCTCTGAAGCGGTGGAGACCGCCCTGAAGATGGCACGCCAGTATTTCAAGCAGAGTCCAGATCCATCCGACAAAAGCCGCTTTAAGATCATCTCTCTTAAGGGAGCCTATCATGGCGTATCCTACGGAGTCCTGAGCACTTCCGGATTGGAAGCGGATGCCGAAAAGTTCGGCCCATTGTTACCGGGTTTTCTCCAGATTCCTCCCCCCTACTGCTACAGATGCCCCTATGACAAAGCTCCTTATCCCGAATGCGGACTAGCCTGTGCTCATGCCCTGGAAAAGCTCATCATCAAAGAGGGGGCAGAAACAATAGCCGCGTTTATTTTGGAACCAATCATGGGCTCATACGGCATCATCGACCCTCCTGACAAATTCTACACGGTTGTGGGAGAGATTTGCCAGAAACACGGTCTTCTTTTTATTACAGACGAGGTCACAACAGGCTTTGGCCGGACAGGAAAGTTATTTGCCAGCCAGGACTGGGAGATTCAGCCCGATATCCTCTGTCTGGGAAAAGCCATCAGCAGCGGGTATGTCCCGCTTTCGGCTACTCTAGCCACTGAAAAAATCTACGAACGCTTCCAGAAAGAGGGGCAACAGTTCGAACACGGATCTACGGCCAGTGGACACCCAGTCTGCACTGCAGTGGGACTCAGGAACATCGATATCATTATCCAGGAGAAACTTGTTGACAATGCCGCTAATGTGGGGCTTTATCTGCGCAATAAACTTGAAAAACTCAGAGAAAATCACGGAATTATTGGAGATATTCGGGGCCGTGGGTTGATGATAGGCTTGGAACTTGTCAAAGACCGCGCATCTAAAACGCCCCTTTCTTCTTCAGAGGTATTCGACCATGCTGTTGATACTGCTATCTCCGGACTTCTTGCCTATTCCCGAGGAAGCATTCTGGGGCTTTTTCCGCCGCTGATCATCGACCGTGCGATCGCCGATGAGATCGTAGGCATTCTCGATAAATCTCTCAATGCCAGTATACCGGCGAAGATGGCCAGGAAGGCGAGACTGGCCAAAGAATTTGTTGGCACCAGGCTCTTTAAGTAATTGGTAGGGGAGCCCTCCGTTTTGTCTCTATTTCTTGTAAATTGACCTCGCTGTTTTGCGTGTGATATGTTCATTCTAAAAATGTCCGGAGAGAATACAAGCTATGAACGCGGAAGAATATGAACATTTAAGGAAACATTATCAACAGCTCTCAGATGAAGAGCTGCTGGATTTTATTAAAAACCAGGCAGACGAATTTCTGCCCGAAGCCCTTGATCTTATCAAAACAGAGTTAAGGAGCAGGGGTCATGGACTGTCAAATTTAAAAGAAAATTCAAAACAAACCGACCAGGTAACTGCCGAGGGAGAATTTGTTATGGCCGAAGGCTGTCACAGATGGACCATAGCGACCCAAGCAGTAGATATCCTTGCACAAGAGGGTATTTCGGCAGTGATTGATGGTTTACAAAATCAGCACAGAGTCATTTTGGGAAGCGGAGCTGCAGAAAACTTTGCCTATAGAATTATGGTTCTAGAAAAGGATGTGTTGAGGGCCAGAAAATTTCTATCCTCTTTTTTGCCATTATTCGAATCTGAAGCAGATTAGTTTTCCCCTTATTTAGCTGAAACGGCACAGACTCATTTCAAATGCTTGACTATTTCTCTAAAAAGAAAGATACTTCTTTAAAGACAAAAAAGGAAGGTTTCGATCCATGGAAAAAACCAATTTTATAAAAC
>JAUWVG010000306.1 GCA_030617525.1 Candidatus Aminicenantota bacterium
GCAGAGAGGAGTATGCTTGCTTGGCGATAGACATCATGTCCTTCCCAGGCTCCTTCATAAGGCAGGATGATCGCCTTCTGCAGGACAATCAGACAGTCCTCAAAACGATCCACGCTTAGGAGAGAGCGGGCATAGTCCATGGCCATCACATAGTGTTCCGGATAATATCGATAGAATTCTCGTGAGATTTGAAGGGCCTCCTCATTCCGGCCGAGAGACAAAAGGTAGTCTGCCATAAGATGGGCCGCCCGCCAATCCTTTGGCTCCAAGGCCATTGCTTTTCTGAAGTCGTCCAGAATCTTATCTGGATTACTTTCACCCAGGAGAAGCTGGCCCCGAGTGAGATAAAAAGCCGCAAAATCCGGTTCTTGACCGCACTCCAGGAAAAGTTTTTTTGTCTCTTTGAGCCTATCAAGATGGCTGAGAATCAATCCCATGTAATAACGAAATTTCCAACTGTTATGCAAAGAGGCCGCCCACTTGAAGACAGGCAGAGATTCCTGCCGGAAGGGAAAAACAAGATAGGGGGAAGCTGTCACGGCTTTCTCTAGATAAACACGGCTCTGGTCCGGATCTTTCTTTCGGTAGATCCATGCCAGCCATGTGTCTAAAACTGGAGAAGAGGGAGCCATCTTCAGGATCTGAATCGCATCCTTCTCCCGGCCGAGTTGGATGTAGAAAAGGGCTGTTTCCAAATAGGTTTCCTGAGGAAGTTCATTGCGAATCAAGGATGTAAATTTTTCCAGGCTGCTGGCCTCTTGATCCAGGAGAAAACGTTCAAATCGGGCCATATGACAGAGAGGATCGATTTCGAGAAGGCGGTCCAGGAAAGATTCGGCTTTATCGATCTCTCCTCTGAGACGAAAAATAACGGCCAAAATTTGGCATCCTGCAAGATTGTAGACGTTGTAATCCAATGAACGGCGGGCATATTCCTCAGCCCTGAACAGGTCATTTTCCTGGAGGAAGAGGACCGCCAACTGAGCATAGGAGGCGGACCGATATTCCATTGAGCGCGCAGCCCATCCGAAGGCTTCTTTGGCATCAACCCTCTTTCCGAGTCGGCTGTTGATTAAGGCATAGATAAAATTCCCGCCTGGATTGTAAGCGTCAACCGCGAGAATCCGGGAGGCATAGGTCAAGGCCAAATCATACTTGGAGCGGCGGAAGTATAACTCGGCTATCCGTGTTTTGGCTCGGATGTGGGAGGGATCTTTCTCGAGACAGTCGTGAAATTTTGCTAGGGCAGATGGATAGTTTCTCTGTCGGGCATACTCTTCACCGGCAATAAAGAGACCTTCGGGAGAGAGCCAATCAAAATCCTTGTCTATAATAATGGGTCTCTGAAGCTTGTTGGCCTCCTCGTTACTGCTGTAAAAGAGTTTTTTCTCACCCACAGTGACTGTTATATCACCTTGGCTTTCCGGAAGAGTTACGGTTCTTTTATAGACCTCCATAGGCTTGAGAGAAATCCTTTGTGAAAAAATTCCGGCCTCCCCAACCTTGACCACCAGGTCTTCGTTCAGATCCTGCAGGGCACAGATGGCAAGATGGAGATTCTGTCCTTCCTGTTGAACATTCAGAGATCCGTAGGGTGAACCGTCCACAAGACCTCCTATCCCTTTGATGGGATACCAGATCTCCTGCCAGCGGTTCACGGAAAGCGGTTCAAAATAGGCATGCTTAAAGGGCGTAAGGCTGCTTGAAGCGGCCTCTTGATTAAACAGCAGGCCTGTCTGAGGTTCTGCATACTGTCTGTTATTGTCCTTATCCGTAAGCAGGTCATGCCAGATACCGCCATCCCGGGCTAATGACCAGAGCCAGAGTTTCTGTCCGGGTTTGTCATCATAGAGGGCCCAGTGGCCGTAACCAAAATCCTGATTTTCCCAATACCCACCAAAATGCTCATCGTACTCTCCAAGAATATGATAGGATTTACTGGATCCGAAATTGTTGTTTTTGTAGAAGGAGACATCCCGGCCACTTTCGTGTAAAGGCCAGGGATGAGCATCCCCGCCATGGCCGATATAGTTCGTCCCCGGATAGAAAAAGCGGAGGTCGCTCCCCACATCTTGGGCCGCCGTCATCCAGTGGTAGAGAGGTTGATGGAGAGGAGTAGGGTTGAACCAGAAACACTCCGTGGAAATAAAAGCCTTATCTTTGGGCAGACGGATGTTGACCCTCCACTGTGTTCGGGACGGAAGGTCCATGGCGCCAATAATGCAGCTGACGCTGCCGTCCGGGTTCTCCCTGTAGAGATAATCGACCGGGCTGGCTGTCGTGGGCGCATGCCCAATCAGGCCAAAATTGAATTCGACCCCCCCCGATGTCCAGGGCCCTCTCATGGCAATATTTCTGAACTTGACCACTTTGTTGAAATAGATAAATTCCTTTTGGGTCGATTTTTCCACTGCCCCCCAGAGTTTCCCACCGATCTCCGGAAAAACCCAGAGCTTAATATAGGGATTCTCAAGGACGATCGTTTTCCATTCCTTTTCGCTGCCGGTTGCGCTGAATCCGTCAAAACGAAAATAGGGATAGATCCTTCCAATATTGGCCATCGGATTGGGATCGCTAAAAGGATAGGTCTTCATAAGACGGATTTCTTCCTTAGCTGTGGCCTCCTGGGAAATTAAAAAATCGTTAAAACCAAAACAGAAACACAATAAGATCAAAACGATTTTTACATAAAGTTTCTTGTTCATGATCTTGCTCCATTTCTCCCCGTTGACTCTTTGAAAGTTTCTCTACTCGGATCCAAGTAGAGAAGTTTATAAAGCTTCTGAAGTGTTATTTTTTGACTTCCCAACCGTAATCGATGTATTCCCAGTTGAATTCATCCCCTTTGATTTCGAGCAGTAAAAATCCCTCCTCTACTCCCTTATGACTTCCTTCCCACCATGCACCACAAATAGCTCCTCCAGTTATAAAATGGATGCCTCCTGCCTCGATGACTTCATGGTAGTGCACATGCCCTTGCAGGACAGCCTTCAGGTTGTGATCCTTGAAAATATCGAGTACCTGGACAGAATTATTGACCGTAAACACCTCTTTTTTAAACCTTTTATCCATTTGCGGAACAATGGAAAAAAAAGGGATATGCATAGAAATTATGATGGGAATTTCCGGATCGATGGATTGAAGATGATCCTTCAGCCAATCTCTCTGTTCCATATCGACACCGCCGAAGTAGTTGCCCTCCGGATCGATCAGGACAGAATCGAGGACAATAAAGTGCCAACCCTTATGATCAAACGCATAATGTGTTTTGTTCAGCCGGCGAGTAAACATCTTTTTTCCATACTCCGGGTGAATAGATTCCACACCGCTTTTCTTTTGCACCCCGAAAACATCGTGGTTGCCGATAACATTAAAAATTGGCATATTCAGTTTTTTGATTATGTTCTTATACTTTGTATACAATAAGTCAGCCCTTTCGAATGGCTGTCCGAGAGCATCTGCGATGTTGTCCCCACCGGAGATAACAAAATCGGGATTTAATTCATTTATTTTTGTTATCGCACTTTCAAATCCTTTAACAGCATTTTTCCCCTCCTCGAGATGGACATCGGTGAAAAAGATAAAGCGGAAGTCCTCATCCGATTCTCCCGCAAATAAAAAGGATGCAAAAAAAACAAGTAAAACCAGATAGAAACGTTTCATTTTAACTCCTCGTATATTTTTGACCGGAACAAGGTTGTACTGATCGATGTGAACAAGAAAAGGTTCAAATATTTTGAGAGTTATTGCAATCCTTTGCGTTTGCCGGTGCACACTAAATCATCGCCCATAGGGCTGGCATATTTCCCGGTGATTTCATCTCCATTAACAACGCCTTCAAAATTTATAGTTGACCCGCCCTGGCCCATCTCACGCTTAAAACTCAGGTTTTTACCATCAAATTTAAGATCGATCATCTCCATTTCCTGGCCCATGCTCGCCCAAACTCCAATCAATTTCCCATCCTCAACACTTAGAGTCATAACTGCTGGATAAACATCGCCTTGAAACTCCGTTTCCATATCCCAATCCCCGATGATGGCATCATAAGCCTGTTTCTCTTGATCCAGGAATGTAAAGTTGGAGTTCCCTATTGAAGGGAGGGAAAGAAGAAATACGGTCATCACTAAGCCGAACAAAATTTTTCTGATTTTCATTTTT
>JAUWVG010000387.1 GCA_030617525.1 Candidatus Aminicenantota bacterium
TCAACAGGATAGGATTTTTGACAAAACAGACATTCTAGTTTTTCCATCAGCTCACATTTCCTTTAAAGCCAGTGTATAAGATAAAAGAAGACACTGTAAAGTGAATTAAAGGGACATCATACTTAATTCTCATGGAATTAAGTATGATGTCCCTTTAATTCACAGATAAAAAAGAGTACAATCAATTTTTGCGATTTAGCCGATGAAAGATGATGATTACTTCATGGAGCAGGCCCTGTTGGAGGCCGCTCGGGCGAAAGAGAAGGGAGAAGTTCCAGTTGGGGCCGTGTTGGTGGCGGACAGTAAAATATTCAGCCGCGGGTTTAACAGCACGTTAGAAAAGAATGATCCAACAGCCCATGCTGAGATAGTGGCCATCAGAAAAGCTTGTGAACTGAAGAGTAATTATCGGATTCCGGATTGTGACCTCTATGTAACTCTAGAGCCGTGTGCCATGTGCCTTGGGGCCGCAGTGCAGGCGAGAATTCGCAGATTGGTGTTTGGTGCCTTAGATCCCAAAGCCGGTGCTGTGGAATCGATTATGTTTTTCCCATTTGATCGTACGAACCACCACATAGAGATCAAAGGTGGCATACTGGCAAAAGAGTGCGGACAGATTTTGAAGGATTTTTTTGAGGACAAACGATAGATGAAATCATGGAGAGGTGGCCGAGTGGTTGAAGGCGGCGGTCTCGAAAATCGCTATTCTGGATTTCCCAGGATCGTGGGTTCGAATCCCACCCTCTCCGCCATTTTTATTGCAAGCCCGTTTTTTTGTTGAATTCGATGATCCGCTCATCCCATTCCAGATAAGAAAGATATTTTTCTTTCCAGTATTTTTGGTCGTTCCACTGACGATCCAGCTCAGCGACATTCTTTCCGAGCTGCTCCACCCATGTGAAGTATTTCAAATTGTGAATCCGTTTTTTATCCCAGTAGCTCAGTTCATTAATGTGATCGACCGTGAGGCTCATCAGGCCTGCCTCATAGTCCATGCCTGCCTGGAGTTCTGAATAAGATCTGTTCTGCTCTCTTTGTTCTTTCAACCGGGATTGGTATAAATCCATCGAATCTGTGGCGACCGTAAAAACAACATCGTTTTTTTCCATTTCGTAGTATTTGGCCATTTTGATACATCCGATGAGGTTGGCGATTCCGGATATTCCCAGAAGATCGAGTTTATTGGTGAATTCTTCCGAGATGCCTTGGGCTTGGAGAAAATTTCTTCCTGAATTTTCATTGAATAATCTCAAAAGACGGATGCATTTTTCGTCATCGATGCCCGCCACCATGTCCATATTCTTGATGTTGTGAATCCAGGGAACATGTTTGTCTCCGATGCCCTCAATCCGGTGTTCGCCATATCCGTTGTAGAGAAGAGTGGGGCACTGAAGGGCCTCTCCGGCACAAATTTTAATATGTGGAAATTTTTCCCTGAGGTAGTCTCCTGCACCCAGTGTACCGGCAGATCCTTGAGTCAAAAAGAGGGCCGCAAACCTCTGATTGTCTGTCCGGAGAAGAGTGAAGACCTCTTCGATAGCTTGGCCTGTGCAGACGTAGTGCCAGACCGCATTCCCAAACTCTTCAAACTGGTTGAAGATCACGATTTTTTCCGGATGATCTTTTTTAAGTTGAAAGCTTTTTTCATAGACTTCCCTCACGTTGCTTTCAGAACCGGGTGTGGTGTAAACTTCGGCGCCGATATTTTCCAACCAGCTGAATCTTTCCTTTGACATCCCTTCCGGGAGAACGGCAATACAATGACAGGCAAGAAGAGAGGAATTAAATGCGCCGCCGCGGCAGTAGTTGCCTGTTGACGGCCAGAGGGCTTTTTGTGATGTGGGATCAAAGGTTCCGCTAACGAGTTTTTCTACGAGCGGCCCGATAGTGGCACCCACTTTAAAAGATCCTGTCGGGAAATACTTCCCAAGAAGCATCACGATTCGGGCTTTGACTCCCGTCAACTCAGGAGGGAATTCAAGGATGTTGACATTTCCGAATCCTCCTCCAGACTCTTTTGGCTCGTTTTTCCAGGTGATGCGGAAAAGGTTTCTCGGATTGAGTTCCTGGAGTCCGATGTTTTGCAGTTCATCTTTGATGCCGGTTGGGATTTTTTCAGGATGGGCCATCTCTTTATAAGTCGGGATGATGATGTTTCTTTCCCTGCATCTTTTTATGGTGTTTTCAAGAACTTTTTCCGGGTTTGTCATTTCTCCCTCCCTCTATTGAGCTAAATTTTATTATATATCAAAATATGATAGTAGAAGCACTTATTAAATCGTTAAAAAAAAGCACTTGAATCCTTGAACCCTAGAATCCTCGAATCCTTTGCAACAACTAATCGGTAGAAGCATTTTGTTCATAATTTAATTGATGGACATGGAGAGTATGTGTATCTTCAAACGACTTTGGGTATAATAGCTTCATGCGAAAAGTCAATATCATCCTAGTGGGGTATGGGAATGTCGGAAAAGCGTTTTTAAAACTCATCCAGCAGAAAGAAGAAGTCTGTCAGGAAAAATATGGATTGGATCTTCGTGTCGCTGCCGTAGTTCGCCGCCAAAAGGCTTTGATTTATTGCCAGCCACAAAAGCCAGGCAGGGTTCTGGAAAAACTCCAAGATAATGTTGAGGGGAAAAACAGCGCCAATTGGGAAGAGAATGTTTCTCTAGAAGAGATTATCGATACATTTCAGCCGGGAGTACTTGTAGAATGTACGCCGACAGACAGCAAAACAGGGGGGCCGGGACTCCAGTATATCCGGCTGGCTTTGGACAGAGACTGGAATGTGGTGACTGCCAATAAAGGCCCATTGGTGATGGATTTCCAAGGCTTGATGGACAAGGCACGCCAGAAAAACCTCTCCCTAAAGATCAGTGGTGCCACAGCCGCAGCCCTGCCCACTATCGATGTCGCTTTGAATTCTCTTGCGGGGTCGGAAATACTCAAGTTCGAAGGGATTGTGAATGGAACCACCAATTTTATTCTTACAAAAATGGGGGAAGGCTCCAATTTCAGTGATGCCCTCAAAGAGGCGCAGGAGAGAGGAATTGCTGAAACCGATCCATCTCAAGATGTGGATGGGTGGGATACAGCCTACAAGGTCCTGCTGCTCACAAATGCCATATTTTTTACGTCAAAGTCTTTGAGTGATGTCAAGGTTCAGGGAATCACACATATAAATCCGGCACTTATCCAAGAGAGTCAAAAAGAGGGGAAAAAATTAAAACTGTTGGGGAGAATGAGCCGGAGAGGAGAAGATTTCTCACTCGAAGTCGTACTGGAGGCCATCAATAAAACTCATCCTCTTTTTTATGTGGACGGCACAGAGAAGGGGATCACTTTTGAAACAGATACGATGTCGACGATTACTGTCATTGGGGGAAAATCTGATCCCACAGGAACAGCTGCGGCTTTGCTCAAAGATCTCATCAACATCTACATGTAATATCAGTGATTCAGACAGTAGAGGGCAATCCATTTTAACTCATTAATTTATAAGAACTTGTAGTCCATCAAAAAACGGATCTTAAAATTATCTTCGGATGGCTCATTTTTTTACTTGACAACTGATTGCATATAATATATAAA
>JAUWVG010000323.1 GCA_030617525.1 Candidatus Aminicenantota bacterium
AATGCCGTGGCATACCTCATGGGATCATCATAAATTTTGTTTATTTCTTCAAGAATGACTTCCTTTTCGTCATCCAGCTCCTCTTGAGTGAGTTTGAGATTGAAGAGGATTTCTTTCTGCAGGTTAAGGCCAAAATCCCCATTCTCAGACGGAAGAGTCATCTCAAAATAAGCCAGGTCCCGACTGGTGTGCGCATTAAAGTAGGCCCCGTTCTCTCTTATATCCTGAGCCAACTGATCCCCACTCCTGAATTCCGTCCCTCTGAACATAATATAATGCTCGAGGATATGGACAATTCCGCTCGTTTTCTCCGTTTCATCTTTTGAGCCACAGTTGACGGCAAAAGCATAGTTGATCAGCGGAACGGAATGTCTTTCATAGAGAAAGACCTTTAATCCGTTTTCGAGCTCAAACTGCTTGGTTTTTGTGTCTTCCTGAGCAAAGAAAAAAAGAGAGAGGATAACAAAAAGGAATAGGATGACCGGAAAACGGCAGAAATATTTGAAATTTAGCATAACAACTTTGTTAACCTGGATTATTCACGAGTCAAGGTTGCCGTAGATGCGAGGCGCGGCGGATGAAGCTGTGGTCCTTCACCGCAAATCCGTCGCAACAAAGCAGATACGGTGAAATTGGCTCGCCTCCGTGAGGTAAAAAATGTCGATTATGAATAGAAAGGACATGGAAGTAGTAATATTCAGAGCGATTCGCAAGAAAAGCAAAGTGAAACTATAATATTGTTTGTGTTGAAAAAACATAGACATTTTTTATGAATAGTTCAGGTTAATTATGACACAAAATATCTATGAATGCACACAGCCGGATTTTGAAGGATTTCTACTCTTGCCTCGACGGATCTAAAAAAGGAGAAGGAGCAGCAAGAGCAGCAAAAGAGCAAGAATCAATTTATGGCTCAGAATCAAAACATCCCCTGTTTATTTAAAAATTCACATGGATCCAAATACAAGAACCAGGGAAATGATTGTCAATAAAAGAACCACTATTAATTTCATCATTAGACTACTCCTCTCATGGAATCATTAAACAAATATGCAAGATGCGTGCCACATTATTTTTCAGACTGAACTCTTGAAGAAGCCGATATTTTATTAAAAAACTGTATGATTTCTTAACAATCAGCGTCCGGTATCGGACAGTTTAAAATCATAATATTTTTTGCAAAAGGTTATCCCGTAAGATAAGATTAAATACTCATGGAATTATGAGTTATTCCTTTAAGATCAGAATCGGCATCATCTTCTTCTTTATTCTTCTCATCTTCATCCACCTTCTTCCCTTATCTCTTCACCCTTTTGATGCTCTTAACGACACAAAAGATTGTGTTTTAAACACCTGGATTCCAGGCTGGGTTCAGCAGCAAATGTTCAGGGATCCGCTCAACCTCTTTGAAACTAACACTTTTTATCCCCACACAAACACTCTCAGTTATTCTGAACACCTTTTTCCCCAGGCCCTTTTCTCTCTTCCGATCAAACTTTTGACAAATAATCCGATCGCCGTTTACAATTTCATATTTTTTTTCTCTTTTTTTCTCAATGCCTACGGTATGTTTCTTTTGATAAGGCATTTGACCAAAAATGATTTTATCGGGATTCTATGCGGAATTATTTTTGCCTTCAACACCTATCAAATCAACCAGATCACACACCTCCAACTTCTGAGTTCCGGCTTGATCCCTCTGGCTTTTCTCTATCTGCACAAATACCTGGAAGAAGACAATCTCAAAAATTCTATTCTCTTTTCTGCCTTTTTCACTCTTCAAAGCCTGGCCTGTATCTACTATGGACTTTTTTTTGTTTCGGTCCTTTTTATTCTGCTGCCCACTGTCCTTTTTCTTAAAAGAAAAAACCTGAGTTTTTCATTTGTGCTGCGGCTGGGTATTCCACTTGTTTTTTCTAGTGCAATTTTAGCTGTTTTTTCGCTGCCCTATCTGTCCTTTATGAAAACATTTGAATTTGACAGAGGCCTCCAAAGAGGAGCGGATCTTGCCAACTATTTGGCTGTAGATTTTACAAATGTCTTTTTCTCTAAGATTTTAACTCCCCTTGGCCGCCATGAACATTTCCTATTTCCAGGAATCGCGGCTCTCTTTTTTGCCGTACTCTTTCTTTATAAAAAAAGACGTATTTTTTCATCTCCTCCGAAAACAATAAAGTTAGCGTTCCTTATTTTTCTTTTAGTCGATTTGATCGCTATCTTAGTAACGCTATTGACTGGCGGAGTCTCAATAAACTTAGGGATTCTAACGGTCAATTTCACCAATTTGACAAAACAGGTCCTCATCCTCCTTTTTCTTGCCATAGTCTACACCCTGTTGTCCATAGGAATATTCTTGTTAAAGAAACGCTATGAAGAGTCCAAGGAAAACACAAGTCTAACCCTATATGTTGTCATCGGAATCTGGACGCTGCTCCTCTCTTTTGGAAGTCAATTCACATTCCTTGGCAAATCCACAGGTGTTGTACCGCTTCCTTTTGGACTCTTTTTTAATACTATTCCCGGATTTAAAGGGATCCGTGTTCCATCCCGTTATGGTGTGTTTGTCATCTTCTGTATCGCCGTTTTGGCAGGCTTAGGCCTCATGTATTTTTTTAGGAAATGGGAGAAGAAAAAATTCACTGTATTGGCGGCAGTAGGACTTCTGATTTTTCTAAATCTCGAATACCTCTCCATCCCTCAACAAATAAAAAAAGTCCCTGTCAAGGGAGATATCCCCCCGGCATATATCTGGATGAAAGATGTTCCGGGCGATGTTGTCATTGCCAGCCTTCCTTTCTTTAACGAAACACCAATGGAGGCGAATTATCTCTATTTTTCTCTCTTTCACAAAAAAAAGATCATCAATGGCTACAGCGGTTTTGTCCCACCAGCTACTCATTTCATGCAGAGGATATTCAAAGGATTCCCTTCTTGGCCGAGTGTGGATATTCTAAAATCTCTAGGGGTCGATTATGTCATCTACCATCCCACACTCTGGGAGAAGAAAATGGCATCGGCCCGTGTGGAGAGGATCGAGAAGGATTTTAGGGATGATTTAAAACTGGTAAAAACTTTCAGCTATGAATTTAAAAAACCCAATGCCCTCTCAGATTTTTTTGGTGAGGACCGCATTTATCAAGTGATAGATGAAAATCATGGAGAAAAACACAATCCCGCTCTCTTTTCCAAACTCAATCCAATGGAATGGACAGCCACAGCCAGCACAGGAGCTGAAACAATTTCTTTTCTAACAGATAAAAATCTCGAGACTAGATGGAAAACAACGGGACCAAAAAAGACGGGAGATCTTCTTCTCATCGAATTCAAGAAACCTGTCAGCACAGCCAGAATCTCTCTTCACCTTGGAAATTTCACGATCGATTATGCCTTGAACCTGCACGCTGAAATTTCTTCCGATGGAGAGGAATGGATAAACATTCCACGTCCATACTCAGCCGGAGAATTCACAAAGGATTGGATCAACAATCCATTGGAACCTGTTCAAAATATCTGTGTTGAAGGAGACAGTATTAAATACGTGAAAATCATCCACATAGGGAACGATAATGACTCACTCTGGTCAATAGCAGAAATGGAAATCTCTATTATTTATTAAACCAAGCTGGGAGCACTGCTGAGTAACACGGTCAAGAATAAAATTCAGGTAAACTTAAATTTGAACAATAAGAAACAATTTTTGATTGCTTCAGTCAGCCTTACCTTTTTATGTGTCCAATAAATATTTTATATTGAGGTCTTGGTAACGGGAATACAGACTGTCACCGTTGTGCCTTTATCCTTTGTTCCTTTTATGTATAATGACTATTACCCTATTGAAGAGGCCATATCATGAAAAAATATTATCCAAATTTCCTGTTTTGCCTTTTGCTTATTCTCCTCTTGATGACAGCAAATTGTCAGACCGGAAAGACTCCTCGTCTGAATAAAACTTTATCCACAGGATACTCCATTCCAATCATCGATCTGGCTGATGAATACTTTCGTCAGGTAGAAGTCGACAGAGAACCAGGGCAGTACCTGGGCCATCCCACAACTGTTTTGCTTGAGGACAACAGG
>JAUWVG010000176.1 GCA_030617525.1 Candidatus Aminicenantota bacterium
AGGCCGACATCAGGGGATGTGTTTTTTGCCGGAGAAAACCTGGCCAATCTCCGTGATTCAGAACTTTCAGTAATCAGGAACCGGGAGATTGGATTTATATTTCAACTCCATCATCTTCTCCCTCAGTGTACTGTTCTTGAAAATGTTTTGATCCCCTCGATCCCTTTAGGGGTCAAAAAAAACAAAAATGATGTGTTGAGGCGGGCCAAAACCCTGCTGGAAAAAGTTGCTTTAAAAGAACGCATGGATTTCTTTCCCGCCGTACTGTCCGGAGGTGAGCTGCAGCGGGTTGCTGTCGTTAGGGCTCTCATCAATACACCAAAATTGATCTTGGCAGATGAACCAACGGGATCCCTGGATAGAGAATCTTCTGAGAATCTTGGCCAGCTCCTTGTGGACTTAAATAGAGAGGAAGGAGTGTCCCTTATCACGGTCACACATTCGATGGATCTTGCGCGGCGCATGAGTAAAGTTTTCAACCTCCAAAATGGAAAATTAGAGTTCGTTTGATCAAATGAATTTCAGAAAACTTTTATTCCGAAGCCTGGCCTATTATCGTCGAACTCATCGTTGGGTTGTACTGGGAACGATGGTCAGCACCGCCATTTTAGTCGGAGCCTTTGTCATTGGAGATTCTGTCCGATACAGCCTTCGACAGATTGTGTTTGACAGGCTTGGGAAAACCGAATTTGCCCTGTCTGCGGGTGACCGATTTTTCCGGACTGAGCTTGCGGATGATCTCTCAAAAGTTCTCGATACGCATGTTGCACCACTGCTTCAAACAAGCGGAATTGCTGTTGCCGAAGGAGGAGCCCGAAGGGTCAATCGCATTCAAGTTTTGGGTGTGGACACCCGATTTGGTCAAATCAATGATAGTCAGGATATGTATGGTTCACTCTCGCCGGATGAAGCCGTTATCAACCGTCATCTTGCTGCGCGGTTGGGTGTAGAGGCCGGCGATGAGATTTTGCTTCGTGCGGAAAAACTGGATCCTATGCCAAAAGATGCTCCTTTGGCCTTAGATACAGAATCATCGCTTGCAAGACGTTTTAAGGTCAAGGCCGTAGCATCGGACGCAGCATTTGGACGATTTCATCTCAGGGCGGATCAGATTGCTCCTTTGACCGTGTTTGTGTCATTGCCTTTTTTATCTCAGGAAATGGGTTTGGACAACCGGGCGAATGTGCTGCTTGTGGCGGAGCGAGAGGACAGCCCGCTGGATCTTCTCTCTGTCAATGAGGCCCTTAAGAAGACGTGGACACTCGATGATGCGGGTTTGGAGGTGAGGCAGGTTTTTGACCGGGATATCACCGAGCTTAGATCAAATCGTATCTTCCTGGATTCTTCTGCAGCCGAGACGGCTTTGTCTCTTTTTCCTATGGCTGAACCTGTCTTGACATATTTTGTCAATGAAATTCGTCTGGGAAATAGTGCGACGCCCTACTCATTTGTATCCGCGCCCGGTGTTCCTCAGATCTTGTCTGAATTAAAAGATGAAGACATTATCATTAATGATTGGCTGGCTGCGGATATCTCTGCAAAAGTAGGGGATCAGATCCAACTGACTTATTTTGTTCTTGGCCCAAGGCGTGATCTGAAAGAGAAAACGTCCACATTTGGAGTCAAAGCCATCGTTCCTCTTCGAGGTATATATGCGGATAAGGATCTCCTGCCCGATTTTCCGGGATTGGCCGGTGAAGACAACTGCCGTGACTGGAATCCGGGGATACCCATTGATCTGGATAAAATTCGTGATAAGGATGAGGATTATTGGGACAACTATGGGGGAACACCAAAAGCCTTTGTGTCTCTGGATGCGGCTCAAAAGATGTGGACCAATCGGTTCGGAAACGTCACCGCTGTCCGGCTTCCAGGATTGGAAAAAGATATTGTTGAGAAAAAATTAAAGGAAGCGATTGACCCGGCCGTCCTCGGATTTATTTTTCAGGATGTAAAGGAGGAGGGGCTTAAGGCGAGTTCTCGGTCCGTGAGTTTTTCCCAGCTCTTTTTGGGGTTGAGTTTTTTCATCATTTTGGCCGCGTTGTTATTGACAGGGTTGCTGTTTGTTTTTAATACGGAAAAGAGAGCGGAAGAAAACGGCCTCTATTTAGCTCTGGGGTTTTCTAAAAAGATTGTGAGAAAACTGGTGCTTTTTGAAGGTGCTGTGCTGATCACGGTCGGCAGTCTTTTGGGAAGTCTTGTGGGAGTGATTTATAACCAGGTCCTTCTTTGGGCTCTTAAAACTGTTTGGCAGGCAGCAGTGGGGACATCTGCGCTCCATATCCATCTCAATATTTTGTCCATTTTATTGGGAGTATTGATAGGAAGTGTGGTGGCTTTTATGACGATCTGGCTTGTGGTGAGAAATCAGATCGGACAGTCTGTTACCGCTTTACAGAGAGGCCAGGCAAAGCTTGAAAATTTAGGGAAAAAAAAGCCAAACATAAGTTTATTTTTTGGCATTATGTGTGTGACAGCGGTAATTTTTCTCCTTCTTTTAACAAATATTGGGACAGGAGATCAGGCGTTTGCTGTGTTTTTTATTGCAGGTTTTTTGCTTTTGACCGGAGGGATGCTGCTGACGAACGTTTTGTTGTTTAAGATCGGTCAAACTTCAAGACCCGCCCGGCTCAGTCTTTTTAGCATCGGTATCCGGAATAATGCCAGAAAACGTCTGCGCAGTGTGACTCTTATCGGGCTTTTGGCCTGTGGCTTGTTCATCGTGTTTACAGTGGGGGCCAATCGGCTCAATTCTCTTAAGGATGTCGACAGTAGGGATTCCGGAACCGGCGGATTTGCTCTCTACGGGGAAAGCTCTCTTCCTATTCTGTATGATCTCAACAGTTCAAAGGGACAGCAGTTCTATGGATTGGAACGGGTAGATTCCAAAGACATCCGTTATGTCCAATTCCGCGTTAAGGAAGGTGATGATGCGAGCTGCCTGAACCTTAACCAGGTCACAAACCCTCCACTGATCGGAGTCGATCCCCGCCAGCTTATTGAGAGAGGTGCCTTCACTTTTGCCGAAAAAACTGACGATGTCGATCCGGAGAATCCCTGGTCTGTTCTCGAAAACAATTTGCCGGGAGGTTTTGTGCCGGCTGTCGCCGATTTGACGGTCATCGTGTGGGGATTGGGCAAATCCGTTGGAGATTCTTTGACCTATGTGGATGAAAAGGGAAAAACTTTTCAGCTCAAATTGGTCGGGGGACTGGCCAATTCCATTTTTCAGGGTAATATCATCATCTCTGAAAAGGTCTTTATCCAGAAATATCCCTCAATCAGCGGCTACCGGATTTTTCTTGCTGACATTTTGCCTGAAAATAGAGAGGGTGCGGCAGAAGATATATCCTGGTCAATGCAGGATTTAGGCCTGGATATTGTCTCCACGTCCAAGCGTTTGGCGGAGTTCAATGCGATCCAGAATACGTATCTGTCCATTTTTCTCATCCTAGGCAGCTTTGGCCTGCTGCTGGGAAGTTTCGGATTGGGGATTGTCGTTTGGCGTAATATCAAGGAACGACAAGGTGAATTGGCTCTGCTCCGTGCTGTCGGCTTTTCCAGAAAATCGGTTCAGGCTATTGTTTTGTCTGAGCACTTTGCCCTCCTGGCAGCCGGTTTACTCTACGGAATGTTCGCTGCGCTGCTGGCCACCCTGCCATCGCTGTTGACACCAGGTGCAACAATCCCTTATCCTACTATACTTATATTATTTATTACTGTCGGCTTCAATGGAGGGATGTGGACGTATGCGGCGGCGAAGATGGCCACAAAAGAAGATCTTTCCCCGGCATTAAGGAAGGAATAGGATTTTTTTTCGTCTAAATAGAAAACCGTAATAACATATAAACAATCGGGAGGACTATCATGAAGAGACTGCTTTTGACCCTGACCTTGATGGTGGCTGTTCTTGGCGTCGCTTTGGCCGAAGATAACTGGCCTCACTGGAGAGGACCTCTCCACAACGGGATCAGCGATGCCACAAACCTCCCTATGAAGTGGAGCCTCACAGAAAATATTGTTTGGAAGATAGAGTTGCCTTCCTGGGGTGCGGCCACACCCATCATCTGGGGAGACCGGATATTTATTACGTCTCCTTCAAAAGCCGAACCTAAACCAGAGCCTGAGCCGGTTGAAAAGCCTGAGCAGAAAGTGCAAACCCAGGGCCGCAGCAGAGTCCAAAGGCCCGGACGGGATCCTGGAGGGCCAAAACTGTTTTTGTTCTGTATTTCCAAAAAGGATGGGAAGGTCCTTTGGCAGAGAGAATTGGACGATAAAAACCAGCTGCACCGCAAGCAAAACGATGCGACGCCTTCACCGGTTACAGATGGTCAACATGTGTGGGTTGTGACCGGGACGGGCAAAATCCTTTGTTTTGATATGGATGGAAAATCGATCTGGAAAAAAGATCTTCAAGAAGACTACGGCCCCTTTGGTCACAATTGGGGTTATGGATCTTCGCCACTGCTGCATGATGGCAGCCTTTTTGTGGAGGTCCTTCACGGGATGCGTACGGATGACCCCTCCTATATCATTTCCTATGAGGCTGAGTCCGGGAAAGTCCAGTGGCGCCAGGAACGTCCAACGGATGCGGAAAGGGAATCCCCCGATGCCTACACAACTCCCGTTGTTCTCCAACATCAGGGTGAGACCCAGATCGTTATCTCCGGAGGAGATTATGTTACCGGCCATGATTTCAAATCGGGTAAAGAGATCTGGCGTGCGGGTGGATTAAATCCCTTGAAACGGTCAAATTACCGTGTCGTTCCCACTCCCATCATTGTGGATGGAATAATCTATGCACCCACCCGGAAAAAACCCCTTCTGGCTCTGAAGGTCGGAGGGGCGGGAGATATCACGGAGAGCCATCTTGTCTGGAAATATGAAGGTGCAGCCGGCCCCGATGTTCCCTCGCCGATTAGTGACAGTAATTATTTTTATATGGTCGATGACAGAGGACTGGTGACGTGTCTGGATGCAAAAACAGGAGAACTGATATGGGGACCGGAGGCCACAACCGAAGCCATCGTGAGTGCCTCACCTATTCTTACGGATGGGAAACTCTATATTATTAACGAAAAGGGTGTAACGTCTATTGTTTCTGTCGGGAAGGAATTCAAACTTCTCGCAACAAATGAACTTGACGGAACCTACACGCTGGCATCGCCGGCTGTTTCCGGGTCACAGCTTTTTATACGGACTTCGACACACTTGTACTGCATCGAAGAATAGAGATAAATATTAATAGAAGGAGATCAAAAAGAATGAAAAAATCCATCATTATGTTGAGTGTTCTCTGTGTTTTGTCGGGCCTAGTTTTGGCTTTTCAGACTTCCTCTGATATTGAAAAAAATTGGCCGGAGTGGCGGGGGCCTTATGGCAATGGTATTGCGGCCAATGGGGTTTTCCCCCTTGAGTGGAGTGAGACAAATAATATCAAATGGAAAATCGCCATCCCGGGAAAGGGCCATTCCACTCCCATCATTTGGGAAGATCAAATCTTTATCTCCACGGCTGTTGAGACAGACAAAGAAGGCAAACCGGAAGTGCAGGAAGAAGGTGCACAGCAGGGACGTGGGATGCCCACGACACGATCGACAAAAATCCACAAGTTTATCGTTATGTCGATTAACAAGAGTGATGGAAAAGTCCTCTGGCAGACAACAGTCAAGGAAGAGTGGCCTCAGGAAGGAACACACGAGTTTGGCAGCTGGGCTTCAAATTCTCCTCTGACAGACGGCGAAAACATCTATGCCTACTTTGGTTCCCGGGGACTGTATTGTCTGGACATGAAGGGCAATGTCAAATGGGAACGGGATTTTGGCCAGTTGAACAAAAGGATGAATTTTGGTGAAGGCAGCTCTCCTGCCCTTTATGGCGATAAAATTGTTGTCACCTGGGACCATGAGGGACAATCATTCATCATCGCT
>JAUWVG010000389.1 GCA_030617525.1 Candidatus Aminicenantota bacterium
TGGATCTGGTTGTAGTCAGCCAGCTTTCGGTCCGCACCAACCTTGTGGCCCAAAAATTCTTCGGGTGATGTTTGTGCACCGAGGAAAAAAGGGATGAACAATAAAACAACAAAAATTACAGTACTTTTTTTAAAATTCATGACTGCCTCCTTTATTCAGATATGAGCACTCTTTAACATTTGACACCAATTCTTGTCAAAAAAGAGTTTATCTTAAATCGTTTGCTCTTGTCTCCCGGCCCATAGATGATCATAGCTTAAATGATGACACCTAGTCCATTTCGGGATAGAGCAAAGAATTGAACAGAAACTTGTATGTACCATGAGTCTGAGCCCGGTGCTGGCAGCGGAATCCGATAAGAACAAGATGTCCTTTTTTGTACTTGACATCGACAACCGCTGCTCTGCGGGCTATCACATCTTCTCCGAGAATCCACCCTCTCAAGAGAATATTATCTTCAGGATAGGACGCCACAACCGTTCGATTCCAATCTTGAGTAGGAGGAAGCCATGTGCTGTAAGCAAGGCTTTGAAAAAACATGGCTGCAGCCTCGTCTGGCATCCCATATCCGATGGGAGAAGTGTTGTCCACCTTGATTCTTAAGAGAGATGTCGGACAGAAAAACTTGTCTTTAGAAACTCCAGCCAGGGCATTTCTGGCAGGGGCTTTGAATTCTTTGATGAACAATGTTGAAGCGCTATTGAGCGCAACGAGAATTCCCCCCTGTTCGACAAAGGCTTTTAAAGCTTCAATTCCTTCATTACCGATACCTCCATCATATTCTGGAGGAAATGCCCCCAAGTACCTGGCGTAGTAACGAGAGCCCTGGCTAGGCATTCCTGATTTGATGATTTCTGGGCTTTCATCGGCAAAAACAATGGCATCATACCTTTCTATCAAGTTGACTTTGTTTTTCTTTGTTGATTTAAAGTCCTTGTTGTGTAGGGTTGTATAAGGGATTCCAGCATCGTCCAAAGCATACCGGGTCCAGCCTTCGTCCATATTGGATCTCCAGGATTGATAGACACCTACTCGATGATTCTTTAAAGGAGCTTTGGAAATATCTGCAATGTCTTCGAGTCCATGGGCGGTGATGTGCCATTTTCCCAAAAGACCCGGGAGGGTTTTTTGAATCTGGGGCGTGTTTTTGATGATGAAACTTCCCGCAGCTACTTTAAATCCCTCTCCCTTGATTTTTTCTTTGGTTCTGTAAATTTCCGCTTTTTCTCCGATGAGGGAAAAAACTACAGAATAAGAAGCATTTGCCCTGGAATCTAGGACAATATAGGGAGAGGAAGCAGGAGAAGAAACAGTGGGGTAAGGAATACTTTCGAGCTTATCGAGCTTTGCGTCAAAAGGCTTACCGATTCTGGAGAACGAAACACCCATTTGCATGGGAAGAGTATGGGAGGCATTGTCTTGGAGCCTGCTGGGAACTCCACTTGGATATTTTCGTTTCTCAAGTACAGATATGACATAAGTTCTGTAAGGTTGAGACATCAAGATCACAAAAGAGCCTTCGGGATAAGTTTTGCCGTCTGCGACGAAGGACTCTCTAGCTTGATGGATCTCAGCACCGCCGAATTTCAGGATATCGAGCATTCGAAGTGTTGTTGGATAATCACTTTGTTTTTGCGGGATTATAAAAGCAAATGGATCGCCTTTTTTCCCCAATTCGATAGAATCCAAGCCCATCCTGTAAGAATTGTACAGAAGATCCTCTTTGTGGTGGAAGGCTGTCTCTACTAGACTTAGTGAAGTCGTCAATTCATATTCCACGATATCGCTGAGTCTCCACCAACCACCCGGCCAGGGATCGGGAAATGTCAAGCTCTTTGTATAATAGTAGGTTGGTATTTCATTAGGATCGATATAAATCGGTGTTGCCACTTTGGCTGAAGCCATTTCGCTGAAAACGGTTACAATGTTATGGGACATTGCAGTACCAGTGAGCGCGCCTTTAAACCATGCCGAAGCAAAAACTCTGGCATGTTCGACACCTTTGAGCCCCGCATTCTGTAGATCATAGGCCATATTAGCTCCAACAAGGTCTACACCGCTATAAAGAATAGGATGGATATTGGGATCGGCAGGATCTAAAAAAGGAGGAACAAAACAACGGGCATTTGTCGAGCCCATCTGGTGCTTGTCATCGTAAATATGGGGAAACCAGTCATGATGTAAGACTCTAGAGACAGCTCTTGTCTCAGCTAGGTTAATTGCAATCCCATCACGGTTGTTATTTTTGCCCGCATAATGATGCATTAGCCAGGGCATCGGCCCGCCCTCATACTTCGTGCCCAAATTTTTCCTATACCAATCTGTGACCATCTGTTGACCGTCAGGATTTGCTGCTGGGACGAGCAAAACAATGACTTCTTCCAATACCTTATCCACATCAAAAGGGGTGTTTCCTGTGACCAATCTGTGGGCAAACTCCATGGATTCTTGAGAGCCACCGATCTCTGTCCCATGCAGAGTACAGGTAATGAAGACCATAGCCTTCCCTTCCTTGGCCAGTTTTTTGGCTTCGTCAGATGAAAGATCTCTGGCATTACTCAACTTTTTCGAGATCTCACGATAGGTATCAAGATTGGCCATGTTTTTCTCTGAAGAGATGACCGCCATTATCATCGGTTTCCCCAGCGTGGATTCACCTATCGTTAAGACCGTGATCTTTTCCGATTCCCCGTCAAGTTTTTGGAAATAGGCCTGAATCTGGTTGTAATCCGCAAGCTTCCGGTCTGCCCCAACCTTGTGACCTAAAAACTCTTCAGGGGAAGTCTGCGCTCCGAGAAAAAACGGCACAGACAAAAATAGACAACATAAAATGATATTTCTTTTGAAATCCATGTCTGCCTCCTTCATTTAAGTACAGGCTCTCAAAAATGTATGAAACCAGTTTTTGTCAATAAAGAGTTTATCTAAGATAGTTTTATTTTGTCTCCCAACTCCTAGATGACCAAAGCTTTAATGAAAGCAGTTAGTCTATTCCGGGATAGAGCAGAGCATTGAATAAAAACTTAAATGTACCGTGAGTTTGTGCCCGGTGCTGACAGAGGAAGCCTATAAGAACGATGTGACCCTTTTTGTATTTGACATCGATGACCGCAGCTCTACGGGCAATGTGCTCCTCTCCTCGAAGCCATCCTCTCATTAGGACTCCATCCTCGGGGTAGGTGGCCACAACTTGTCTTTCCCAATCTCCGGTGGAGGGAAGCCAGGTAGTAAAGGCAGGACTTTGAGCCTCGAAAAAGCCACCGCTTGGAGAAAACATGGCTGCCGCCTCAGCAGGCATGCCGAATCCGATGGGAGATGTGTTATCCACTTTGATCTTCAGGAGAGATTTGGTAGCAAAAAATTGAGTCCGGGGAACTCCAATCAAGGAATCTCTGGTTGGCATTTTGAATTCTTTCATGAACAATCTGGATGCATTATTGAGTGCGACAAGAATTCCTCCCTGCTCTACAAATGATTTTAAAGCTGCAATTCCTTCATTGCCGATACCGCCTTCATACTCGGGTGGAAAACCGCTGACAAAAGAGGCATAGGCAGCAAGGGCAGGGGGGAGGTGGACTATTCCTGAT
>JAUWVG010000335.1 GCA_030617525.1 Candidatus Aminicenantota bacterium
GGCCATGCTGGAAATGGGGGAGGCGGCCCTCAAATCCATCGTAGAGCACATCAAGAACTTGCCGGATTCACCCCGTTCTGATCTGGATGAGGGGGAGGCCATTTCTCGAGCGCTTCGTGAATCCTCACCGGAAGAAGGGACTGAATTTTCTGTCCTGCTCGATTTTTTAGTGAACAAGGTTATTCCGGTGTCCATCAATGCGCCGCATCCCACCTACATGGCCTACATTCCTGGAGGGGGTCTCTATCCTTCGGCGGTGGCTGATTTTTTGGCGGCGGCTACAAATCGTTATGTCGGCATCTGGGATGCTGCCCCTGCTGCCGCAAGACTGGAAGCGAATGTCTTGGAGTGGTTTTCCCAGTGGATGGGATATCCAAATGAGGCCAAAGGAATTTTGACGACCGGAGGTTCTTTGGCCAACTTCAGCGCCGTGGTTACGGCAAGGAAGCATCTGCTTGGTGACGACATTGTCCGGGGAACTATTTATGCTTCTAATCAAACCCATCACTGTGTGATGAAGGCGGCCATGCTGGCGGGGATACCTGAAAAAAATATTCGTATTCTGGATGTTGACGCAAAGTACCGTGCAAAGCCCGAACTCTTTGAAGAAGCGATAAAAACCGATTTAGAGAAAGGATTCAGGCCGTTTTTTCTTGTCAGCAGCGCTGGCACAACGAACACCGGGACTGTGGACCCTTTATCTGATCTTGCAGATATTGCCAAAAAATACAATCTCTGGTACCACATCGATGGGGCCTACGGAGGATTTTTTAATCTCTGTGAGAGAGGGCAGCAAAAACTTGCCGGGATCGATCGATCTGACTCCCTCGTGCTCGATCCACATAAAGGGCTTTTTATTCCGTATGGAACAGGATGCCTGCTCGTTAAGGATGGAGATCTGCTCAGAAAGGCTCATATGGTGACCGCGGATTATCTGCAGGATCTCACGACTCCGGATGGAGAGATGAATGCCGCAGATTATTCCCCTGAGCTGACTCGGTCTTTCCGGGGTTTAAGAGTGTGGCTGCCGTTAAAGTTTTATGGCGTCAAGGCATTCAGAGAGAATCTGGATGAAAAACTGCGTTTAACAGATTGGATGTACCAGCGCTTTCTGGAGGAACCTGGTTTTGAATGTCTTTCTTTCCCGGATCTATCTGTGATCACATTCCAGTATCGTCCAGCACAAGCCGGTCCCGCGGAAGTGGATGTTTTTAATCGTAAACTTCTGGAAAAAATTATCCGCAGCAAAAAACTTTTTCTCTCTAGCACTCTCCTTGAGGGCCGCTTCGTCATTCGTGTCTGCATACTGAGCTTTCGGACACACTTGAGTGAAGCCAAGGATGCCTTCCATGTCATTACATCCACGGCCAAAGAGCTTGAGCGGGAACTGTATGGATAAACCAAAAGTCTTTTGACTTAATGGGAGGACCGAGACAGATGGGACTTTATAATTTATTAGAGAATACGTCCTTAATCTATCCCGATAAAATTGCAGTTGTCTGTGGGAATAGGAGTTTCACCTATCTTCAATTAAAAAGCAGAGTCGACAAAATCGCCGGTTCTTTCCGTTCACTCGGGATAAGAAAGGGAGATAGGATTGCGATTTTTCATCAGAACTGCCACATCTTTCTGGAATCGTATTTTGCCGCCGCAAAAATCGGTGCTGTGCTTGTTCCTATCAACTATCGATTAAATAAGGAGGATTTCGTCTATATTCTCAACGATTCTCAGGCAGAAATATTGATTACTCAAACTGAATTCTATGATCCGGTGGATAGAGATAAGTATGATGTCCCTCTAATTAAAGTGATTGTAGAATATGAAGCCCTGCTTGAAAGGGGGACCAACGACTCAGAGCAGGAGGTCTTGATAGAGGATGCCGATATCGCTCAGATCTATTACACCAGCGGCACAACAGGACGGCCAAAAGGTGTTATTCTCACTCATGGCAACAACCTTGAGCATGCCCGCGCCTCTATAAGTGAATTCTGTCTGACTCCAGAGGATAACTGGCTTCACGTCTCACCCATGTTTCATCTGGCAGATGCTTGGGCTGTCTGGGCGATGACCTTATCAGCTGCCACACATGTGATGATCCCTTGTTTCGAATCCCATTCTGTCCTGCAATCTATCCAAGACCACCAAGTCACATTGAGCAATTTTATCCCGACCATGCTCAACATTCTTGTGAATACTCCAGGGGCCCAAAATTATGATTTTCCTTCACTGAGGTTGATCCTCAGCGGGGGGGCACCGATTGCCAGGGACGTGGTGAAAAAAGTGATCAAGACTTTTGGATGCGATTACATGCAGACATATGGAATGACAGAAACCAGTCCTTTTTTAACGATCTCTAAACTTTCAGACGATATGGCTGCACTGTCCTTTGAGGAAAAACTTCACTATAAATCTAAAACAGGAAGACCCTTTTCAGGTATTCAGCTAAAAGTTGTCAAGGAGAACGGGTGTCAGGTTGAACCTAACGATAGAGATGTGGGAGAAATCTTGGTCAAGGGAAAAACTATCACGCCCGGCTACTGGCAGCTTCCTGAAGAAACCAAAAAACGTTTAATCAACGGATGGCTGCACACGAGGGATTTGGCGGTTGTCGATCCGGAGGGTTTTTTAACAATCGTGGATAGGATGGATGATCAAATCCTTTCAGGAGGAGAAAACGTTTATTCCATAGAAGTAGAGGATGTGCTCTATTCTCATCCGGCTGTTCATGAAGCGGCTGTGTTTGGACTGCCCGATCCAATCTGGGGCGAAATCGTGACGGCTGTTGTGGTCAAAAAAGAGGAAGGGTTCGACGAAAACGACATTATCAGGCACTGTAAGGAGAAATTGGCTCCGTTTAAATCACCAAAAAAAGTTATTTTTACCGAGGAGCTGCCCAAAACCGGTTCGTTGAAAATTCATAAATATAAGCTGAGAGAAAAATATTTAAAGAAATAACATTTGTCCTGTTTTATACTTAAACTTGAGGGATGGACAAAATATAGATCATTTCCAATTGAGTTGACAGGATCATAAGGAGTCAAGGACTCAAGGGGTCAAGGGTTCTAGTGTAAAGCTTAAGAAGAAAAAAAATCAAGGAATCGAGTGAAACACTTATTATCTCTTTATAAAAAACACTTGAATCCTCGAATCCTAGAACCCTTTGCATACAATGCATCAACTCATTGGGAGAAGAACAAAATATATTAACCTGAATAATTCAGGATAATATAGTGAAATTATCATGTATGCAATTTTAGATAAATTCTTTTTTGTCTTTCATTCGAGTTTGATCCTTTTTAATTGTTTTGGTTGGGCCTGGAAGAAGACAAGAAAAGCAAACCTTATTGTCATTCTGATGACAGTATTCTCCTGGTTTATTCTGGGCATATGGTACGGATACGGATATTGTCCCTGTACGGATTGGCACTGGCAGGTCCGGGAGAAACTGGGACTCTATAATAATCCGGATTCTTATATTGAATTTCTAATCGAAACGTTCACCGGACTGGATGTGAGCCGCACCTTCGTGGATATTTTTGCCCTTATCTTGTTGGTTGTCGCTCTGTTGATGTCTCTTATAACCAACATCATGGATTGGAGAAAAAAGAAAAAAGGAGATCAAAATGTTTAAACAGAAATGTGTATGTGTGGGGATGGTCCTGTGCATGGCAGTGGCAGGGGGGCTTGACAAGAGTTCTGCTTAGGTGGTTTAATCTGCACACAATCCAGAAGGCCCCTTATGATTGGGGCAGGAGGAAGGGAAAATGATCGAGACAATTCCGCAGGTTTTCATCAACACGGTCCAATCTTTTCAAAAAGAAAATATAATGCTCTACAAGTCAGGGGGGGAGTACGTTCCTGTATCCACTTCTGAATTTGAAGAGAACGTGAAAGGCCTCACTCTTGGTCTTAAAGAATTGGGCCTCACAGCCGGAGAAAAGCTTGTCATACTTTCTGAGAATAGGCCTGAATGGGTCATGACAAATTTTGCCAATCTGTGCTTGGGAGCGACAACAGTCCCTA
>JAUWVG010000432.1 GCA_030617525.1 Candidatus Aminicenantota bacterium
ATAGGGCGTCACAAAAATAGTTTACAGAGCATATCTGGGTAAAAACGATTTGACGTATCTGATTTTATCAGTAAAGCCCATTCGATGAGCCGCCAAAGCTACCAACAACACGGTAATATGAGCAGTAGTACAATGATTCCTGGTTGCCTGCAACCTAACGACGGTCGGTTTTTGCATAGTCAGAACCAAGAGACGCGAAAAAACTCTCTCCACCGAGCTGCGTTTATTATAAATTTTCTTGAAACGGAGAGATCCATAATCGATGGTATCCCGGAAACTCGGCGACAACCGAATAAGATGATTGCATCCCTTTTGCTTGAAGAACTTGGGATGTCCGGAGGGACAGAGAAGATATTGCCCTTGGTACTTCTTTCCCCAATAGAGAGGGCAACTGTATTGCAAATAAATTCGGTTTTGGTTTGTCATCCGCCCTTTGCGATGCATCTCGAGATTGGCGGGACAGAGCACAGTGTCTTTTTTGAGCTGGAACGAATCCTTCTGACGGCGGCGAGGATTAAGCGGAATGACAGGTCGAGCTTTCATCTCAGAGATGACATGCTTGAGAATGTCCTCGGTATCGTAGTTAGCGTCCCCAACAACATGAGATACAGGAAATTGAAGTTGAGACGTCATCTCTTCGAGCAAGGGGACAGCGACTTTCTTTTCGTCGTGATTTGCCGGATGAGTTACCTCATGGACAGGAAGTTCAGAGTCGGTATCATTAATCATGTGATTGCGATAGCCCCAGAAGAACTCGATTTTACGTTTGAAAGGCTTGGGATAGTGGATTTTAACACTAAGCCGAGCGTCGGGATCACCTTTAAGCCGCCGGGATTTATCGAAGCGATCTTTAACAGCGGTTTTAAGATTATTCTCCCGCACGTTGGCCTCAATCGCAGAAGAATCCAATGCAATGATATGACCGGAGATGACTTTTTCATCCCTCAGCGCACGGACAAGCCCCAGGCGAATACACTGCAGATCTCGATTAACGGTCGCCCGAAGAAAACAAGAGAATCTCTCTTTAGAAGGAGGACGTTCGAAAGCAGGAAAGCCCAGAACATCTGCCATCATGGGATTATTTACCAACTCAAACGCCAGATCTGCCAGCGAAGGCAGGCCTCGGAGATGCCGGTAGATAAGCGCTCGAAGGATCGCATCTTTAGGAAAGGGCGGACGTCCCCGCTCTTTGGACGTTTCTTCCATAGGCGGCAGGTGTTTGAAAAGTTTCTCATAACGGATACGTGGCGGAAGATCTTCGGGATTGAAAAGAGAAGCTGGTTTCATGATACCCTCGAATTTTGTGACAGGCGTGGAAAAAATACCTTTTTGAGAGTATCAAAATGCCAAAAGTTAGGATACCTAATTCGTTCATATCAAAAGAGATGGATGCTGTTTGGAAGTAGGGTGTCACAAAAATCGGTTTTCCTAACTCGGTCCTTTTTGAGCTTAAAAAACAAGGAAAATTGGGTATTTTCCCAATCAAGAGGGCTTTTAAGTTGTTGATAATCAAAGAGATACATAGAGTTAGGAAAACATAAAATTGACACCTTCTAAGTTGTTGATATAAAATGAGTTAGAATTTTGTGACAGGCTGTTAAAAGAATAAAGATAGAAAGGAATAAAATAACATAAAGAACTGCTGATTTGTTTTTCATTATATGCCTCCTTTTACAAGAAGCAGAGATTATTTTATGATTTTATAAAATTCCACAACCTCTTTGCAACTGGCGAATCACCCCATCCAGATTCTCTATCTATATTATTCAGCTTTTTGATAAGAATTGTTTCGAAAGTCTATTTCAGAGGAACGACAGCAAGATAGACACGCTCTTTGCTGATGACACGCGAGATGTGTCCCTGGCCCGTTATGTCTTCCAAGAACACCACGTCTCCTGACACAAACTTGCGCATTTTGCCATCAGACACCTCAATCCATCACTCAAATCGCCCAGTTCGCCTTGTAACGCTTAATAATTTCAAATCCATCCTCATCCTCTTCCACACAATACATCATGCTGTTTTTCCAAATCTGCGGTCTATAATTGAGAGTCGTCTTAGCTATGAATTTCCCCTCCGCATCAAAAATGTCATAAAAGATTCTTTCTTCGACTTGAGAACTATCATACCTCTGAACAAAAATTCTTCCTTCTTCATCGCATGAGAAGCGGATAAATGGCGGATAAGAATCGGGAAATTTAAATGTTATATTTGATGGAACAGGATTATCACCGTACATATTTTTAATCAATTTATTCTTTTCCGCCCCTGTAATTGTAACAGCATCATAATCTTTTATGATTCTCTTTACACACTTTCCTTCTGAATTACAAACATGGATCTCGTACTTTTTTATATCTCCCCAAATGATTTCATCGGTGCTCAAAACATTCCAAACATAATTCGTACTGCGCCGAGCCTCAAAATATTCCAAAACAGGCGGCTGTGTAATAATGTCGCTGGACGTTATTTCACAAATAGGATTCAATTCCGAATCGAATTTTTTCAAAACAATCTTGATCGGTTCTCCCCCAATAGCATAACCTGCAACAATGTTTCCAGCAGAGTCGGCTTTAGGGCGTCGGAAAGCGATCATTTGGCTCGTTGTTTTCTGCCTGAGGAATTCGCCGTCTAGAGTAAAAAAATGGGCTTTGGCCTGACCCATATCATTCACAAAAAGCTCTTTTTGCCCAAGAATCTGAACCTCGAAAGGATAGACTATTTCTCCGGGTCCCTGACCTCTTCTTCCAATTTTTCTCACGAACTCGCTGTTTTTATCGAAAACCAGAATATGTCCAGCCTTCGAGTCGGACACATAGATATTTTCAGCATCATCGACAACAAGAAACGTGAGGCTTTGAAACATGAGCTCTTCATCTTCCGGGCTCGTAATGACTAAATCCTCTTCCAGCTGGAGCACGTCCTCTTCGTAAATGGGTTCCTTGGGATTTTTAACGACTGTTATTCCATTCTCCTCTTCAATAGTCCCCTGCCATTTCGTTCCTTTCTGTCCGCATGATACAACGAACATTAAAATAACAAGAAATAATACGACTGAAAAAAACATGGATTTATTTCTCATAAGATCCCCCATCTACAATTTTGATATATCAGGATACTTGTCCTGATATTATATAAATAAATGACTTTTTACAATAAGGAAATTACCCCATCCAGAATCCTTTGCGGTGGGA
>JAUWVG010000421.1 GCA_030617525.1 Candidatus Aminicenantota bacterium
CCCTCATACTGGTTTCTTGAAGCCAGCGGCACGTCCATAACAAAATACTCAGATTATTCTGTTGGGGTAGTTAAACGGATTCCAACCGGAGGGAACCTGTCCCTCTCTTTAACCGGATACAACTCCGACACAAACCAGATGTTTCAACTGATCAATCCACGCTACGGGAGCACCTTGCAGCTCGATATTTCCCAACCGCTTCTTAAGGATTTCGGATACAAAGTGAACCGCAGGGAAATCCAAATCGCCCAAAACAATCTGGATATCTCTCAGCGGCAGTTTGAATCTGTCTTGATGGAGACCATTTATAGTGTGCAGGAAGCATACTGGAATTTGGTTTATGCAATAGAAAATTATAATGTTACGGGACAATCACTCCGTCTTGCTCAGGATCTGCTTGCCAAGAACAAGAAAGAAGTGGAAGTCGGGAAACTGGCGGAAATAGAAATTCTCAATGCCGAAGCCGTCGTAGCCTCTCGAGAAGCAGATGCCCTTCAGGCTGAAGCCTTGATCAGGAAAAGTGAGGACAGTCTCAAAAACATCCTCAACTTGCTGGAAGCCGAAGAGATCGAGCCGAAAAAAATCATCCCTTTGGACCGGCCGAGTTTCGAGAAACGGAGCATCTCCTTGATAGGGGCCATCCAGACGGCCCTGTCTAACCGGCCTGACCTCACAATGAGCAGGAGGACAATAAAAACCAGAGAACTCAATTTGAGTGTGGCCAAAAACCAGCTGCTGCCAGGTCTCGATCTTCAATTTTCATACTGGAGCCCCGGGATATCGGGCGATAGGCTCCTCTATTTGGAAGACAATCCATTCCTTGGTGTCGTGATTGGAAAAGAAGAGAAGAGTGCCTGGAATTCTCTTTGGGACGCCTTTAAACTCAAGCACAAAAACTGGTCAATATCCTTAACACTCTCAGTCCCCATCAGTAATTTCTTAACCAAAGCCAATTATATTACGGCACAGATGGAACTTGAGCAAAGTCTTCTCGAACTCCAAAACACAGAAAAACAAGTCTTGCTGGATGTCCGGAATGTTGTTCGGGATATCGAATCCCTGGATAAAAGATATGCGGCCCTCAAAATCGCCAGTCATCATGCCGTGAAAAGATTGGAGGCCGAAGAGAAAAAATTAAGCGTAGGTCTTTCTACCAACTACTTTGTTCTTCAATATCAGGAAGAATTGGCCAACATCAGGTCTCAAGAGATCAAAACGCTGGTGGATTATAATCTTGCTCTGGCGAGGTTGGAAAATGTTCTCGGAACAAGCCTTGAGATGCGCAATATCAAGATCAATCAAATTCACTAACTTGACCCCTTAATATTTCTTATAATAAGATGAAGCCAATGGATATCTCCGTTGTCATCATCACCTACAACGAGCAGGACAGGCTTGAGCCAACCCTGAAAAGTGTGGTGGACATTGCTTCAGAGATAATTGTCGTCGATTCCTACAGCACCGATGACACAATCAAAATCGCAAAAAAATATACAAAAAATGTTTTTCAGCGAAAATGGACAAATTATTCCGATCAGAAAAATTTTGCCAACAGCAAAGCCTCTTTTTCCTGGATCCTCTCTCTGGATGCCGACGAGAGGCTTTCACCGGAGCTCCTTGAAGAAATCCTTCAATTAAAGGACAGAGAGCCCGAGTCGAATGGATTCTCCATGCCCAGACAGGTCTTTTACCTCGGAAGATGGATAAAGCACACTGTCTGGTATCCGGATAGAAAACTGCGCCTCTTTCGAAAAGACAAAGCTTATTGGGAAGGAGAATTTGTTCACGAGAGGTTGGTCATCGAGGGAGAGGCCAAGAAATTAAAGGGTGCTCTCCTGCATTATACCTACAGCAGCATTCACGATCATCTAGATCAAATCAATGCATTTTCCGATCTCGCTGCACAAAAACTTTATGCAAAGCAAAAAAAGTGTGGGTGGGCCAATCTCGTTTTAAATCCCTTTTTTGGATTCATCAAGTCATATTATTTTAAAGCCGGAATTCTGGATGGATTTGCCGGATTTGTCGTGTCTGTCCTTCATGGATATTCTATATTTCTTCGGTATGCCAAGTTGAGAGAAATTTGGAAAAAAGGAGAAAGGATTGAAGTTTTTCCAAGTTGATGCAGGTAAAGAGTGGAGAGGAGGCCAAAGACAATCGTTTTTGCTGGCCAAGGAAATCCAAAAAAAAGGCTATCCTTTAGAATTTGTGGTCCAACCGAACAGCCCTTTACATGAAAAGGCTCTTGAGGCCAATCTGTCTATCACGCCAGTTAAAATACGAAATGAATTTGACTTGATGGCTGCATTCCGCTTGGCCAGGGTGATGAAGAAAAAAGACGGTGTCCTGGTCCATTTTCATGATGCTCACTCCCTGGCAGCCGGTTCTTATGCGGCTTCCATAGCCAAAGTCCCGTTAAGAGTTATCTCAAGACGGGTGGATTTTTCTCTAAATAAAAACCCCTTTTCGCGGAGAAAATACAAAAAGGGCATAGATTCGATCATTGCCGTCTCTTTGGGGGTCAAAAAGGTGCTCATCGCAAGTGGTATTGACGCCCAGGTCATCGATGTCGTTCCGGATGGGATCGATTTTTTGCCCCCGGAAGACATAAAGAAATCGGATTATCTTCGGAAGGAATTTTCTTTTGCCGCTGATGATTACCTTGTCGGAATTGTGGCTCACCTGGCAGATCACAAGGGCCATAAATATTTGATCGATGCGACAAAAATTCTCAAGGACAAAGCGCCTAAGATTAAAATCATCATCGTGGGAGAGGGTCCGCTTTTGATGGAGTTAACCAGGCAAGCTAAAGAAATTCATGTTGAAGATATTGTCTTTTTCCTGGGGTTTCGAGAGGATGTCCCAAAAATATTGGCCTCATTGGACCTCTTTGTGCTTTCTTCCCACCTTGAGGGTATGGGGAGCAGCATCATGGACGCGATGGCGCACAAACTACCGGTTGTCGCAACAAATGTTGGGGGAATTCCCGAGGTTGTGGTCGATGGGAAGACAGGCCTGCTTGTTCCTCCACGGTGCCCGGAAGCACTGGCAGAAGCCATCCTCAAGCTTTACCGGGATTCGTCCCTATCCTTACAATTTGGACAGATGGGGTGTGAGATCGTACATGAAAAATTTTCTGCTGAATCCATGGCCAATAAGATTCTGGGGATTTATGAAAGATTGGCGAAATACAAAAGTATCCATTTTCCGGAGCTGATCACATGAAAAAAAAAATCGACAGGATTGAACTCTCGCTCCTTGAACTCCCC
>JAUWVG010000168.1 GCA_030617525.1 Candidatus Aminicenantota bacterium
ATCCGGCGTTTTTTCAAAGCTGTTTGGACCCGGGGCACAGCTGGCAAGAACAAAAATCAAAACAAAGAAGATTCCCAGTGAACTTAATACTTTCATTTTGTCCTCCATTTGAGTGTAGTTATACCACAGAACATGCAAAAAACTCACACATCTCTTATTTTGCCTTTTCTGAGTGTATTATGATATATTCGCTGGCATCAAGGGAGCCGTCGAAAGATGAAAAAAGGTCTTTACATCTTCTATTTGATCTTGGGGTGTTTCATCATTTTCATCGGTTACTACGGTTATACTCAACACAATAAACGCCCGGGGATTTCTCCTGACATCTTCCAGAAGACTGTAACAAGGGATGATGGCACTGAAGTCAAAATTGATGGCATTGTTGTAAAGATTGATGACATTACACTGAAGACTGAAAATCAGAAAAAAGAAATCGAATTTGTCCTTAGTAAAAGATCTATTGGAGATACGGTTTTAATTCTTATCCAGTTCGATGGAAAATCAGAACCGGAAGAGACAGAGCTCCAGCCCTTCTATACTTATGCACCTGTTCCTTTGATAAATCTTTTCATTGGTTTATTCTGTGCAGCAACAGGATTGCTCGTATTTGTTCGCCGTCCTCAATCCAAAAAAGCCAGGGTTTATTACTGGGCCACACTCGCTTTTTATTTTACACTCTGTGTAACTGAAGGATTTTATGTATTAGGAGATAAATGGATCTCCTATGTTCCTGGAATTTTGTATTATGTGTCCTATTCTTTTATCCCCGCAATATTTCTTCACTTTTCGTTCCAGTACACACAAATTTCGTCAGGGAATATAGAAAGGTGGAAATTACGTAGATCGACCATCTTTGTGATGATTTACGGACCTGCGATTATTTTTACAACCTTGATGGGAACACTTTTTTTCCTCTCCTCCCTGCAGAATTCTATCGATATATACAGGATTTTTTTAAAAGCCTTACATATATTTTGGATTTATCTCATTTTTTATCTGTCTTATGCTGTCGTCCATTTTATCCGGCTCTTTAGACTAAGTTTCTTAGAAGAACAGCAGGCACGGATCAAATGGGCTCTGTTTGGTATGGTTGTCGGCTTGGCACCTTTCATCTTCCTTTACCAGATACCCAATATATTGCAACTAGATCCCCTCATTAACCAGGATTGGTCCAACGTGTTTCTCATTTTTATTCCAACCACGCTTGCCATATCCATATTAAAATACAATCTTCTCGATATTGAACTCGTCATCAAAAAAAGCTTGGTCTACGCGTCCTTGACAGTATTTACCGTCACTGTCTACCTTTCTTTCGCAAGACTTTTTCAAAACCTCATCACCGAAGTGTTTCAGGTCAAAGATATCGTCTCTTCCGGACTTGCCGCCCTGGTTGCGGCGTCCACATTTCATCCGGCACGAAAGAAAATCCAGGATTTGGTAGATAAATCTTTCTTCCGGGTCAGCTATGATTACAAGAAAAGCATTCTGAGCTTTATCGAAAGAGCTCAAAAAATGGTCAATTCCGAGCACCTCATCGATTTTTTTCTTTTGAAAATTGAAAAAACGCTTCCGATAGAAAGTTTAGGCATTGTCATTTTTGAACTAAAATCGGGTGAAGATACCATTTTGTTTCAAAGGAACAAAATCGAAGGCCTTGATTATTTTCTTGGATTAGAGCAAAAACAAGATTACATATTTGCCAGAAAATCATCAGTTCAAACCGAAGAAAGGATAAATTTTTCTCATGAACCTCACCTGGGAGAAAACGAAATAGAAGCTGTCATCCCTCTTTTTTTTCATATGACCAACATCACCGGATTTATATCCCTCGGGAAGAAAAGATCCGGAGAAAGATACTCGAGTGAGGATATTGAGCTTTTGCAAACCATGTCCCGGGAATTTTCCCTCAATTTGGAGAGGATCCGGCTCCAGGAAGCAGTTTTTATCGAAAAGGCCGAAAAAGAAAAACTTGCAGAACTCAATCTGATGAAAACAGAGTTTGTTTCGACGGTTTCTCACGAGATCCGCACACCCATGAGTTCCATCCTTGGACTTTCGGAACTGCTTAAAGGAGGTAAAATCCAGGAAAGCGCAAAACAGGAGGAGCTCCTCAATCTCATCACTGCGGAATGTACGCGGCTTTCCCGATTTCTTCATAATATCCTTGAATTTGGCAAAATTGAAAGAGATGCCAAACAGTACAATTTTGAACATACAGAGATACAAACTGTGATTAAGGAGATGTTGAAACTCTTCGAACCCCGGTTGAAATCAGAGGAATTTAAGCTTGAGACACGTTTTCCAAAGAATCCCGTATTTGTGGATATCGACAGGGATGCAGTCAAGCAGTCTTTGACGAATCTTATTGATAATGCTATAAAATATTCACAGGAAAGGAGGGAGATTGATGTTCGGATTGTCGAAGGAGAAAATCAAATAGAGATTCAGATCCAAGACAGGGGAGTCGGGATCCCGGAAAAGGAACAGTTTAAAATTTTTCAAGATTTTTTTCGTTCTCCTGAAGCCGCACGGCAATGTCCAGGCGGTGTGGGACTGGGATTGAAGGTTGTCAAACATATCATGGAAGCCCATAATGGAAAAGTACAAGTGAGGAGCAAACATGGACGGGGGAGCACATTCAGCCTCATCTTTTTGAGACCATGAAAAAAATACTCATCATTGAAGACGACGACGCTCTCCGGGTAACACTCTCAGCGGCCCTGGAAGTCGAAAATTTCGAGGTTCTTTCAGCCAGCGATGGAGAAAAGGGATTTAGTCTGGCCTGTCAGGAAAAAGTCGATCTGATTGCTTTGGATTTGGTGCTTCCCTTAAAAACGGGTATGGAGATTTGCAAAGAGCTTCGGAAAAAAAACATTTTAACACCCATCATCATGATGACAGGCCAGAAGCAGGAAGAACTGGATAAAGTCCTGGGTCTTGAACTTGGGGCGGATGACTATTTATTAAAACCGTTTGGCATCAAGGAATTTTTGGCCCGGATCAACGCCATTCTTCGGAGAACTTCTCCAAAGGAAAGTGAAATAGAAGAGTATGCGTTTGGCGATGTGATGATCAATTTCAAGAAACAAACCGCTAAAAAAGGAGATGCAGACATCTCATTTACATCTAAAGAATTTGGACTGCTTAAACTGCTCATCACATTAGAAGGGGAAGTTATAAGCCGTGACACAATTCTCAATGTTGTTTGGGGGTACGACAATTATCCCACTACACGAACCATCGACACCTTTGTCCACAATATCAGAAAAAAAATTGAAGATGATCCGTCCAATCCTGTTCACATCTTAACCATCCCGTGGAGTGGGTATAAATTCAAGAAATGATTCTATAAAAAAAACAAATTGTCCTAAATGGAGGTAGTTGTGAAAATAAGCAGAACACCTGTTGTCTTGATAATTTTTGTGATTTGTTTGAGTGCGGTCACAGCGGCGGCACAAGATCGGGGGAGCTTCTATGTGGGTGGGAGTTTCAGTTTGTATGATTCCACCATCATTGACCAGTTCACCCGATACAGGAGGGGAATGCTCATAGAAAAAAATACTTTTGAGGATGAATATACAGGACAGGCATACGGATTTTATTTTGGATACAGGTTCATCGACAAAAAACGTGTATTCATCAATGTCCAGATGCATGGGAATTTTTTTAGTAAAGAATTTAATGTCGAAACATCGAGCAGTACCTTGAGGCGAAAGCTCGTCTGCAGCCGCGGGATCGACCTCCAACCCGGCTATAACATTACGGACAATCTGTTTTTCTTTGTTAACTTCTCTGTCGAAAGAGGCCGGTTTCAATTCTCAAAAGAAGGAACATCCACCACATATGACGTCGAAATTCCAGTAATGGGTTATGGGTTTGGCATGGGTGTAGGTTACCATGTTCTTTCCTGTCTCACTGTTAGGCTGAATTACCAATTCAACCAATACGGAACGACGGAAATTTCTTCAACCGTAGGTGCGCTAGGCAGAAAAGTTGATGTTATCGAACTTTTGCCGATGTACGACAATATTTTGCTGTCTGTTCAATACAATTTTGGGAAAAAATAATCCAGAGGTTTTCCAGATCAAAAAATGGGGCCTGTCCCTTAATTTTTTTCTTTTTATTGAAAAATCATGCCGTCTTGACGCTTTAGCATTAAAATGCTATAAAGGCTAAGAGAGGCTGAAATGGAAAAACAAATAAAAAAATATACGGTTTATTTGGATTCCGATCTGCATAGGGCGTTACGGGTAAAGGCAGCCCAGACTGAATATTCTGTTTCAGAATTAGTCAATGAGGCAGTGGAAAATGCGCTTAAAGAAGATGCCATTGATCTCGAGGCTTTCGAAAAAAGAAAGAAGGAGCCTTTGCTGGCCTTTGAAGACGTTTTGAAGAAGCTGAAGAAAGATGGGAAAATATAAGATCCGCATTAAAAAATCAGCTTCAGAAGAGCTCGGGAAAATTCAGAAAAAAGATCTTCTAAAGATAATCGAGCGAATCAAAAAACTTGCTTTAAATCCGAGGCCTCAAGGTTATCAGAAATTATCCTCATTAGAAAGATACCGGCTTCGACAGGGAAACTACCGGATTATCTATTCCGTATCAGGTAAAGATTTTGAAATTCATATTGTGAAAATCGGCCATAGACGGGAAGTCTACAAAAAATAAAATCTAATTGTCTTTCACAATCCAGAAGTGTTCCATATTGCGGACTGGATTGGCTCTAAACTCTTATACGGTTTGAGGAGTGTGCCGCACATAGCGGTACGGGCCGTTGCCGACCGGCTGGATCCAGAAGTCCCATTCCAAGAATTTTTTTGGATCCATAAATTAATTTATAGAGTGAAAAGGGCTAAAAGTGTGTACGCTACGGCTCCAAGACTTGCTGCAAGAGTTGCCAAAGGCAGCTGAGTCAGAACATGGTCCATCAAATCCGTTCCCGTCGCCAGCGATGAGAGGATGGTTGTGTCCGAGATGGGTGAACAGTTGTCCCCGTAAACCGAACCTCCCGTCACAGCGGCAAAGCAGAGCAGTGTAAAAAACGGATCCGGGTTAACCGAATAGGCCAGAGGCATTGCAATAGGAAAGACAACAGCATAAGTCCCCCACGATGTCCCTATGGAAAATGAAATAAACATGGTGATGAACAAGAGGATAGCCGGCAGCAAGAATGGAACTATCAGTGAGCTGGTTGACCGGATGATAAAATTGGCCGTGCCCAATGCTCCCGAGACATTTCCAAGAGTTACGGCCAGGCCGAGTATTATTGCCCCAATGGTCACTCCCTTGCACCCATTGACAAAACCTTCGAGAACAGTTTTTAGCTTCATGCCCTGATACATGGCCAGGGCCATGGCTGATAAAGTGGCCAGCACAAAGGCTTCGGATACTAGGAGTTTGCCGACAAAAACATAGGGGATAATGGCGACTGAAAGGAGCACACCAATGGGAACAAGAAAACCTGCGATCGAAGGTTTAAATCCCTCCGGTATCTTGACTTCTGAGAGTTCTTTAGACATCAACGGCTCTGATTTATCACGGTTGAGTGCTCCTGTCGTTTTTGCACGTTCCATGGCCTGCTTCATCCGTTTTCCATACCAGGGCATTTTTTCCCAGGACACTAATAATGTAAAAAGGAGTGCAAACCAGGCCTAAAAATTAAAAGGAATGGCCTTGAACATAAACGCCTTACTGAAATCTAGATCTGCAAAGATGGGAGATGTTCCCACCACTAGGCCTCCAATGTAAATAGGCCAGACATTAAAAGGGAGGATGGTCGCTACAGGGGATGCGGTGGAATCGATGATGTAGGAGAGTTCCTCATGGCTGACCTTCTTTTTATCACTTAAGGGTCGAACCGTAGAGCCGGCCAGGATGGTGCTGATGGTTCCGCCCTGATGAAACAGGATTCCAATGAGATAGGCAAAAAATTTGGCTGTGCGGCGGTCTTTCGCAAATTTTTTCCCTGCCCATTCGGCAAAATGTAAAGCGCCGCCGGTTTTCCCCCAGATGCCGATGAGTCCTCCCAGACACCAAAGATACAC